>MGOA01000165.1:3920-4010 GCA_001796965.1 Chloroflexi bacterium RBG_16_64_43 | reverse complement strand
GCCGCCAGTGGTATCTCTTGCTCATGATGGGCGCCGTGTTTGCGCTCACGCTGGGTTTTGCCGTCGCCTTGAGGCTGCCTTCCATCTACA
>MGOA01000165.1:0-3781 GCA_001796965.1 Chloroflexi bacterium RBG_16_64_43 | reverse complement strand
TGCATGAGGGCGGCGCCGGCTCGGCACAGCGCGAACTGGCCGAACCGTTCCGGGCGTTGTGTCAAGAGTTGCTCGATACGCGGCAAGCCTATCTCTTCGCGGCTGGGCCGCTGGCTAGTTTCGCCGGCGAGATGTTCACCTTCCCGCCGGCTGCCGCGGCCTTACCGGCCGGCACCACGCGCGAGCTTGAAGCGCAGGCGGCAGCACTGGGGTCGAGCGCCTTGTACCTTCCGCTCGATCCACTGCGCGCCGCCGGGTGCGAGTGGGCGATCCCGCTGTGGAGCGAGGGCGGCCTGGCCGGGATATTGGTGCTGGGCCCGAGGCCGAATGGCGCACCGTACACGCAGGAGGAATTCGAGGCGGCGCGCGCAGCGGCCGAGCGCCTACTCGACACCCGGGCCACGGCCACGATGGCCGAGCGCCTGATGGCGCTGCAGCGCGAGCGCCTCGCGGAAGTGCAGATGATTGATCAGCGCACTCGCCAGGCGCTGCACGACGACGTCTTGCCGGAGCTGCACACCGCGATCCTGCTGCTCAGCGCGCCCGCGGCCGCCTCGCCGGCCTCGGCTGAGGCGGTGCGGCTTCTGGGTGCAACTCACCGCCGCCTGTCGCAAGTCATCCGTGAGATTCCCGTCTCGAGCATGGTGGAAGTACGCCGCCTTGGCCTGTTCGGTGCGTTGCGCAGAGCGGCCGAGCTTGAACTGAGCGATTCCTTTGCCGGGATTGAGTGGGCTATCAGCGCCGAGGCCGAAGCGCGCAGCCGCGAGCTGCCGCCGGTGGTCATCGAGGTGCTTTTCCTGGCAGCGCGCGAGGCCATGCGCAACGCAGCCCATCACGGGCGGGGCCGCGATGCCGCGCGCCCGCTCACCATGCGTCTGGCCGCCGACTCGGGGCAGGGGCTGACGCTGAGCATTGCCGATGACGGCGTGGGGCTGGAGCGTGCGGCATATCCCCCCGACGCGGGTCAGGGGTTGGCGCTGCATTCGACTCTCATGGCCATTGTCGGGGGAACGCTCGAAGTTGACTCCTCCGCGGCCGGCACGTCCGTACGCTTGCACCTTCCCCACTGAAGCCTCGCCCGTCCGTTTTTCGCCACGCTGCTCACTGCACCGATGATCGCTCCCGCGGAGGGCACTGCTATAATCACGGCATGAGCCAGCCCACGCCTTCCACCTCACCCGGCGGCACCCCGGCTTATCGCGAGCTGCTAACAAGCTCGTTGTTGATGGGGTTGGGGGGCTGGGCGCTCATCGCCGCGCTCGTCTTTCTCGTCACGCCCACCCTCGGCCCGCGCTGGGCATTCTTCTTCGCGCTCTTCATCGCCCTGGTGGGCACCTCCATTCCGCTGCTGTGGTACCTCAACCGCCGTTTCTCGCCCGATCCATTCCCGAGCCCGGGTGTGCTTTGGCGCGAGGCGGTGGAGGTCGGCATCTGGGGGTTGTTCCTTGTGTGGCTGCGCGTCGGGCGCTTACTGACCCCCTTTGCCGCATGGACGCTGACCGGCGCTGTCTTTGCCGTGGAGCTCCTGCTGCGGCTGTACGAGCGCAGCCGCTGGGTGCCATCGACCTCCGTGCGTTCGCCGGTGGCCGCTGGGGAAGCAACGCCCCCTAAGGAGATGGCTGAGTCGCCGACAGCAACACCCATCACGCCTCCGTTCATCGACGATGAGTTGGATTCGGACGATTCGCCCGCATGAGCCTGCGCCAGCTTCCCTCGGTTGATGTGCTTCTGCAGCAGCCCCACACGCGCCGACTGACCGAGGCCTACGGGCGCGAGCTCACCCTGGATGCGTTGCGCAGCGCGCTACAAGGCGCGCGGGATGCTGTGCGCGCCGGGCAACCCGTTCCATCGGCCGAGGTGCTCCTCGAAAGCGCACAGCGGAACCTGGCCGAGTGGACCTCTCCCAGCCTGGTGCCGGTGATCAATGCCACCGGCGTCATCCTGCACACCAACCTCGGCCGCGCGCCGCTCAGCGCCTCCGCCCTGCGCGCCATGCAACAGGTGGCCCAGGGCTACGCCACTCTCGAATACGACCTGCCCTCCGGCCAGCGAGGCACGCGCACGGCACACGCCGAACGGTTGCTCACCCGCATCACCGGCGCTGAAGCTGCATTGGTCGTCAATAACAACGCCGGCGCTGTGCTGCTCGCGCTCACCGCCCTCGCCAAGGGGCGCGAGGTGATCATTGCCCGCTCGCAGCTGGTCGAGGTCGGCGGGGGATTCCGTATCCCGGATGTCATGCGCCAGTCGGGCGCGCGCCTGGTCGAGGTCGGCACGAGCAATCGCACGCACCCGGCCGACTTCGAAGAAGCCCTCGGCGCGCGCACCGCAATGATGCTGCGTGCCCACCATTCGAACTTCCGCCTGGTCGGGTTCACAAGTGAGCCGACTCTGGCTGAGATGGCGGGAATTGCGGCGGCGCATCAGGTGCCTGTAGTGGACGACCTGGGCTCGGGCGCGCTGCTCGATACGGCAGCCTTCGGATTGGGCCACGAGCCCATGGTTCAGGAATCGCTGGCGGCGGGCGCGGCGCTGGTGATGTTTTCGGGCGATAAACTGCTGGGCGGCCCGCAAGCCGGAATCCTGGTTGGGCACGAGGCGCTCATGGCTCGCCTGCGCAAGCACCCGCTGGCGCGCGCGCTGCGCGCCGACAAACTGTGCTTGGCGGCACTGGAAGCCACGCTGCTCCACTACGCCCGCGGTGAGGCGCTTCAGGCCCTCCCCGTATGGCAGATGATCGCCGCGCCGCTCAGCACGTTGCGTGTGCGCGCCGAGCGCTGGGCAACCGAGATCGGCCGGGGGCAAGCGATCGAGAGCCGCTCCACCGTGGGCGGCGGCAGCCTGCCCGAAGAGACGCTGCCCACCTGGGCCCTGGCCCTCTCGTTACCCAAGCCGCAGACGGTGCTCGCGCGCTTGCGCCAGGCGAGCCTGCCGATCATTGCCCGTGTCGAAGAGGAGCGCGTCCTGCTCGACCCGCGCACTGTTTTGCCGGATCAGGATGATTTGTTGTTGCGTCTGTTGGCTGAAGCGCTGGCGGCATCCGATGCCTCACCTACGGGGAAAGCGTCATGAAATCGGACCTGGATCGGTTGATGGGGGAACGCAACCTCGACGGCCTGTGGGTCACCGGCCCGGGACTGCACAACCCAGCCATGAGTTACTTCACAGGCCTCGCGCATCTCACCCGCGCCGACCTGGTGAAACCACGCGGGCAGGAACCGGTCCTCTACTACTACCCGATGGAACGCGACCAGGCCACCGCCACGGGTCTGCACTCCAAGAGCATCAACGACTACGACCCTCTGCGCCTGCTGCGCGAGGCGCGCGGCAACCGGGCGCGCGCCATGGCCGCGCGTCTCAAGCTCAGCTTTGAAGATCTCGGCTTGCGCGGGCGGGTGGGTGCCTACGGCACGGTGGATGCTGCGCTGCCCTTGGCCGTGGCCAAGGAATTGCATGCGCACATGCCCGAGGTGACGCTGGTCGGCGAGGGTGAAGATACGTTGCTCATCGCCGCGCGCGCCACCAAGGACGAGGCGGAGATCGAGCGCATCCGCCAAGTGGGTCGGGCGACGACCGCAGTCGTGGCGCGCACCGCGGAGTACCTCACCACGCGCCGCGTGCGCGGCGATACTCTCCTGCGCGAAGACGGCCAGGTGCTCACCGTGCGCGATGTCAAGGCGCGCATCACAGCCTGGTGCATGGAACTCGGTCTGGAAGACAGCGAAGGAGTCATCTTCGCCATCGGGCGCGACGGCGGCGTACCGCACTCCAGCGGCAAGCC
>MGOA01000164.1 GCA_001796965.1 Chloroflexi bacterium RBG_16_64_43 | reverse complement strand
CTCAATGCCTGCTTCTCTTCCAGGATACCACTCCAGCCCCGCCGCGTTGAGGGACCGCCCCGCATGCACAGGAGGTCGCTGTCACTGGCGCCGGGATTGCCACGTCGTGCAGGGACGCGCCGCGTCCCGGCACTCCTCGCAACGACGGATGGACCTCTCCGTCATTCCGAGGGGCAAAGCCCCGAGGAATCTCGGCTTGCGACGGGTGGGATATCCGGATCCCGCGCCCCTTCCACCGGGACAGAATGTCTGATAAGATAGCTTCTCTCTGCGCAGCGACCCCGGCCGCACCAGTCCGGGGTCGTTGGCTGTGTGCCACACGCCGGCCAGGAGGGTTCCGCACCGGCGCCGGCGGCGAATGTGAAAAGAACATGCTCAGCGAACGGACCGACCTCCGCAATGTAGCGATCATCGCCCACGTCGACCACGGCAAAACCACCCTGGTGGACGGCATGCTGCGCCAGGCGCGCGTTTTCCGCTCCAACCAACAGGTGGTTGAGCGGGTCATGGATTCCAATGACCTCGAGCGCGAGCGCGGCATCACCATCCTGGCCAAGAACACCGCCATCCATTTGTGGGATCCGCTGCAGCAACAGCAGGTCAAGATCAACATCGTGGACACGCCCGGCCACGCTGATTTTGGCGGCGAGGTGGAGCGGGTGATGAACATGGTGGATGGCGTGCTGCTGCTCATTGACGCGGCCGAAGGCCCAATGCCGCAGACGCGCTTCGTGCTCAAAAAAGCGCTCGAACGCGGTCACCGCGCGATCGTGGTCATCAACAAGGTGGATCGCAAAGGCGCCGACCCGCGAGACGCGCTCAACCGCACCTTCGATCTCTTCGTTGAACTGGGCGCGACGGATGCCCAGGCCGACTTCACGACGGTCTATACCAATGCCGTCACCGGCCAGGCCGGCACGGCGCCGGACCTTGGGCCGGACTTGGCGCCCCTGTTCGAGGCTATCCTGCGCACTATCCCGCCCCCGCGGGTGGACCGCGAGGCGCCGCTGCAAATGCTCGTGACCACGCTAGACTACGACAACTATCGCGGCGTCACCGCCGTGGGCCGGGTGTTTGCCGGGAGCATCACCGCCGGGCAAGCGATCGTCCGCCTCACCGCCGCCGGCGAAGTGCTGCCCGATCGCGCGCGCTACTTGTATGTTCACCAGGGTCTCGAACGGGTGGAAGTGGAGGCGGCCGAGGCCGGCGAGATCATTGCCATCGCCGGGCTGGAGGCGATCGCTATCGGCGAGACCATCGCCTCGCCCGACTCGCCGCAGGCATTGCCCACCATCACGGTGGAGGCTCCGACGGTCCAGATGACCTTCGCCGTCAACTCCTCACCGTTCGCTGGGCGCGAAGGGCGCTGGAGCACCTCGCGCAAGCTGCGCGAGAGGCTGTTCGAGGAATTGCGCCACAACGTGGCCTTGCGCGTGGAAGAAACCGCCAGCGCCGATACCTTCCTGGTTTCGGGCCGCGGCGAACTGCATTTGGGCATTCTCATTGAGACCATGCGCCGCGAGGGCTATGAGTTTGAGGTCTCGCGCCCGGAAGTCATCTTCCGAACAAGCGAGGCGGGGGAGGTGCTGGAGCCGTTCGAAGAAGTGCATATCGAAACCAGCCCCGAGACGGCGGGCGCGGTGGTGGAACTCCTCGGCGCGCGGCGCGGTCAAATGCTCGACATGGTCGATACCCAAAAGAACAGCGTGCGGCTGACCTATCTTGTGCCAACCCGCGGGTTGCTGGGATTCCGCTACCAGTTCCTCAATGCCACGCGCGGGGCCGGGGTGATGAACACCCTCTTCCATGGCTATGTGCCCAAGGTCGGGCCGGTACCCACCCGCTCCAGCGGTTCACTCGTGGCCTGGGAGGCTGGCGTGGCGACGGCCTTCGGGCTCAAGAATGCCGAAGAACGGGGGACGCTCTTCATCGTCCCGGGCGTCGAGGTGTACGAAGGCATGGTGGTGGGAGAACAGGCGCGTCCTGGCGATTTGGCCGTTAACGTGAGCAAGAAGAAGCACCTGACGAATATGCGATCTTCCAATAAGGACATCGAGGTGCGGCTTGCCTCGCCACGGCAGATGAGCCTGGATGAGGCCGTCGAGTTCCTGGCTGAAGACGAACGTCTGGAAGTCACGCCGCTCAGCTACCGCCTGCGCAAGAAGTTGCTCGACACACAGGAACGCGGGAAAAACGCCAAGCGCGCCAAAGAAGAGGCACTGGAAGCCTGAGTCACGAGACGGCCACATGCCGCTTGCCGCGCCTCAGCCCGATCGGCCCCCACCGGTTCTGAGAGCATCGCTCCTTGAAGGCTCTCGGCTTCGGGAGGACGGCGAGCCGTGACCCTTGGCCAGTTGGTTGCCGGCTTGCGATAGCGCCACATCTCGCCGCCTGCCCCTCCGAAGCGCACTTTCCCTGCTGCCCAACGCCACCTACCCCCACGGCTGGGGCGTCGGTTGCGACGTTCTCGGATGCGAGTCCAGCTGCACATCGGGCCGCGCTCGTCACGATGGGCGCGAAGGTGAGGCTCCCCGCGTCGCGCAGCAGATGCTCTCGCACCACCGGGGCAAGAAGAGTCAGTCGAACGACAACCTCCTTCCTCATCGTCGGTGAATCGTTCAGTAATTCACCCGAACCGTATGCTATAATCGCAATCTGTTCCCCTCCCAACGATAATTCATGACCGGGTGGTGTCGCGGCGATGTCCTTTGTCCATCTGCACGTGCATTCTGAGTATTCGCTGCTTGATGGGCAAGGCAAGGTTAAGCGGCTGGTGGCGCGGGCCAAGGAACTTGGTATGCCCGCGTTGGCCCTCACCGACCACGGTACGCTTTTCGGGGTGGTCGAGTTCTTCAATGCGGCCACTGCTGCGGGGGTGCGTCCAGTCATCGGGGTGGAGGCCTACCTTGCCACCCGCGGGATGACCGAGAGGGACTCACGCATCGACCGCGATCCCTTCCATCTGTTGCTCCTGGCCGAAAACGACACTGGCTACCGCAATCTCCTCCAGATCGCCACCGCGGCACAACTCGAGGGCTTCTATTACAAACCCCGCATCGACCACGACTACCTCGCCTCGCATTCTGAGGGTCTGATTTGCACCTCCGGCTGCTTGGCGGCCGAAGTGCCGCGCGCGCTCAATGAAGGCCGCGACTCCGAGGCCGCTCGCCTGCTGGATTGGTATTTTGAAGTCTTCGGGCGCGACAGATTCTTCCTCGAGCTGCAGCATCATGAGATCCCCGAGCTGCACGCGGTCAACCGGCGGTTGGTGGAACTGGCACCGCGCTATCAGGCAAAGTTGGTGGCCACCAACGACGTACATTACACAATGCCCGAAGATAGTGCCGCCCACGACATCCTGCTCTGCATCCAAACGGGCGCTTTGGTCACCGAGCCCAACCGCATGCGCATGTCCGACGGCAGCTACTTCATGCGTAGCGAGGAGGAGATGTTGCGCCTCTTCGCGGAGGTCCCGCAGGCCGTCCATGAGACGCAGCGCATTGCCGAGCGCTGCCAGGTAGACCTTTCATTCAAGGGCTATCACCTGCCGGTCTTTTCCGTCCCCGGGGAACACACGTCGGCCAGTTATCTGCGCGCCTTGTGTGAGCAGGGTCTGCGCGGACGCTACGGCGCGCGAGCGGACGAGCCCGTCTTTGGCGAGCGGTTGGCCTACGAACTCGACATCATCCACACCATGGGCTTCGACACCTATTTCCTCATTGTGTGGGATCTGTGCCGCTTTGCTCGGGAGCAGGGCATTTGGTACAACGCGCGCGGTTCGGCGGCCGGCTCTTTGGTGGCCTACGCGCTGAGTATTACTCTGGTCGATCCGATCGAGCACGGGCTGATTTTCGAACGCTTCCTCAACCCGGGACGCGTCTCGATGCCCGATATCGACCTCGACTTCCAAGACGATCAGCGGGCGCGTGTGCTGCAATACGCGGCCGATCGCTACGGGCACGACAAGGTTGCCCAGATCATCACTTTCGGCACGATGGCCGCACGCGCCGCCGTGCGCGACGTCGGGCGCGTTCTCGACATCCCGCTCTCGGAAGTCGACAAGGTTGCGAAGCTGATCCCGGCCATCCCGGGCAAGCCGGTGTCGCTGGGTGAGGCTTTGGAGGATGTGGCGGCGCTGAAGGAGCTGTACCAGAAGACCGATTACGTCCGCAACCTGGTGGATACGGCAGCCAAGCTGGAGGGCGTCGTGCGTAACGCGGGCACGCATGCCGCCGGTGTGGTGATTGCCGACCGCCCGCTCGTAGAGTACCTTCCGCTGCACCGTCCGACGCACGGCAGCCTGGAGGCAGGCCCGATCACCGTGGTGACCCAGTTTGAGATGCAAGTCCTCGAACAACTGGGTCTGCTTAAAGTGGACTTTCTCGGCCTGGCCACGCTCACTTTGATGCAGCGCGCCTGCGCGCTGATCAGCGAGCGCCAGGGCATAGACCTCAATCTCGACTGCATCCCCACCGACGATCCGGCGACTTACGAACTCCTCGGACGCGGGGAGGTGGCGGGCGTATTCCAGGTTGAGGGGTCGGGTATGCGCCGCTACCTGATGGAGATGAAGCCGACCGGGCTCGACAATGTCATTGCCATGATCGCCCTTTACCGCCCGGGCCCTATCGATTTCATACCAACCTATATCCGCCGCATGCACGGCGAGGAGAAGATCGAGTACCGCCACCCAGCGCTCGAACCAATCCTGCGCGAAACCTACGGCATCCCGATCTACCAAGAGCAACTGATGCGCGCGGCAATCGAGATGGCCGGCTACAAGCCGAGCGAAGCGGACGAGCTGCGCAAGGCCGTAGCCAAGAAGAAGGCCGAGTCGCTGCAAGCCCACCGCCAGCGTTTTGTGGCAGGCTGCGAGCAGCGCAGCATTCCGCGCGTAACGGCCCAGGCTATCTACGACGACTGGGAGGGCTTCGCGCGCTATGGGTTCAACAAGGCCCACGCCGCGGACTACGGCGTCATCTGCGTCCAGACGGCGTATCTCAAGGCACACTTCCCCGTGGAATTCATGACCGCGCTGTTGTGCGTAAACCGCGGCGACAGCGAGAAGGTGGCGCTTTACATTGCCGATTGCCGGCGTATGGGCATCGACGTGCTGCCTCCGGACATCAATCACGGCCAATGGGATTTCTCAATTGAGGAGCGCCCGGGCAGCCCGATGGGTATTCGCTTTGGCCTGGGGGGAGTCAAGAACGTTGGCGAGGGCCCGGTGCTGGCAATCCTCGAAGCGCGCGGATCCGACCGGGCGTTTGCGGGCGTGGACGACTTCGCGCGGCGGGTCGACTTGCGGCGGGTCGGGCGACGCGCGCTGGAATCGCTCATCCGCGTAGGCGCACTGGATGCCTTGGGCGATCGCCTCTCCCTCCTGGATGCGCTCGACAGATTGCTTTCGGTCTCCGCCCAGCACTTCCGCGCCGCGGAGAGCGGCCAGTTGAGTCTGTTTGCCGCCGGGCCCAGCGGCCCGATCGAGGTCCTGCAGCTCCAGCCGTCGCGCAACCCGGTGCCGCAACGTACGGTGCTCGAGTGGGAGCGCGAGCTCTTGGGGCTTTATGTCAGCGATCATCCGCTCTCGCCCTACCTGGTGCAACTGCAACAAGCCGTGACGCATTTCTCGGCGGAGTGGAGCGAGGAACTGAATGGACAGCCGGTGCGGGTGGCTGGCCTGGTCACCCATATCCGCGGACACCAAACTCGAACGGGCAAGCCGATGGCATTTGTCACGCTGGAAGATCTGCAAGGGGCCATCGAGATCACGGTTTTCCCGAACTTGTGGAACAAAGTCAAGGGCTGGTTGAAAACGAATGCCATTGCGCTGGTCGAGGGCAAAGCGGAGTACGTCGGAACCACCCCGCGCGTGTTGGCCGACGCGATCTCCCCCGAACTCACACCGAGCGGATCGGTCAAACTCATGCGTCCGGCGGTTCGTGCAACACAGCCATCGCCACCGGCCGTGCCCGCCGCCGCGCCCGGCGCCACGCTCGCACCAGAGATGGCGGCGATGGATCCAACGGGGGAGCCGGATCCCGACTGGGACAATGTCCCGCCGCCTGAACCGTTGGTTGAGGCCTTGCCCGGCACGGGCGCGGAGGGCATCGCCTCGCCCTCCGCCACGCTGACTCCGATCGCCCACGCCTCGGGCACCGTGATCGCCGCGGCAAGCGTGGGAGCCGCGATCCTGGCCGGCGCGCCGCTTCTGGCTCCGGCGCCTGCGCCTCGACCGGGTCCCGCGCCCGAGCCTGCCACGTCGCGCATGATCACGATCACCTTGCGCGAGACGGGCGATCGCCCGCGAGACGTTCGCCGCCTGCGCCATGTGCATGGTTTGTTGGCCAGCTACCCGGGGCAGGATCACTTCGCGCTGAATGTCTATGAGGGCAGCCGGGCTTGGCGCGTCGAATTCCCAAACGAAACCACCGGGTTCGGTGCCGAACTTGAACTACGCCTGCGCGAGTTGCTCGGGCCGGATTCGATCGAGATCTCTCCCTGGCGAGTCCAATAGCTCGGTTGCCGACAATCCAGGATGCGTCCACTCCCCGCAAGGGGAGTTCTTCACGCGGGCGCGATAGGCTACGTGTGGCAGGTATAATCACGTCGCATTCCCGCGTGCCTCGCAGCCGCCATCATCCATTCATTCGAGGAGGACTCTCATGCGTATTGGCATTCTTACCGGTGGAGGCGATGTCCCGGGCTTGAATGTCGCCATCAAGGCCGTGGTGCTGGCAGCTGAGGAGATGGGCTGGGACGTTATGGGGATCCGCCGCGGTTGGGGTGGTCTGCTTCATTACAACCCGGCGGCCGACACGCACGCTAACACAGGGCTGGTGTTGCCTCTCACGCGCGATACGGTCCGCACGGTCGATCGCGACGGGGGGACCTTCTTGCACACATCGCGCACCAACCCGCAGAAGGTCAAGCCCAAAGACCTGCCCGAATTCCTGAAGAGCGAGTATCCACTCAAGGAGGGCAAGACCACGGTGGACTGCACCGACCACACGCTGCGCGTGCTCTCCCATCTCAAAGTGGATGCATTGATCCCGATCGGCGGGGACGATACACTCTCGTTTGCGGCCCGGCTGCACAAGGAAGGGGTCAAGGTCGTGGCCATCCCCAAGACGATGGACAACGATGTCTACGGAACCGATTACTGCATCGGGTTCAGCACCGCCGTCTCGCGCAGCGTTGAATTCATCCATGCCTTGCGCACGCCGAGCGGAAGCCACGAGCGGGTGCTGATGGTGGAGCTCTTCGGGCGCAACAGCGGCGAGACGGCGCTCATCGCCGCCTATCTGGCGGATGCCGACCGTGCCCTCATCAGCGAAGTGCCGTTCGACGTCCAGCGCCTGGCGCCGATGGTTGTGGCGGACCGGCAGCGCAACCCCAGCCGCTATGCGGTGGTGGTTGTTTCCGAAGGGGCAAGCATGCTGGGAGGTGAGATCGTCGAAACCGGCCAGGAGGATGCCTTCGGCCATAAGAAGCTGGGCGGCATCGGTCAGATGACGAGTGAAGCGCTCAAGAAGCTAACCGGCCTCGAATTCCTAAACCAGACGCTGGCCTACTTGATGCGCGCCGGGCCGCCGGACTCTCTCGACCGCATGGTCGCCATGTCGTACGGCAACCTGGCGATGCAGCAATTGGCGCAAGGCAGTTTCGGTCGCATGGTGGCCGTGCAAAAAGGCTGTTTCACAACCGTGCCCGTCGACACGGCCATTCAGGGCAAGCGCCAGGTGGACGTGAAGGAGTTGTACGACGAGAAGGAATACCGCCCGAAAGTAAAAACAGTCCTTGGCAAGCCGATGTTCTTGTACTAACGCAAATCGCGGAATGACCGGCGAGCCCGGAACCCGAGGCAGGATATGAGAACCCCAGCGGCACTCCCTTCCGAACGAGGTGGGCCATGACAACGACGCAAGCCGTCGCGAGCCCCGAACGCCCGACCGTCAGCTTGTTGGCCATTGTGATCCTTGGGTTTGTGGCCGGCGTCTGGATGGCCTGGCAAGGATTGGCCACTCGTTTGACGGGCAATGTGCCCTTCGGGTTTGGGGGGCAGGAACTTTGGGTCACGCTCGCCCTCGCACGGGGCCTTTCTCCCGCCGCGTTCGACTGGCCGCTCGTGATCGTGGGCACCTCGTGGTGGGGCGCCACACTGGGGTTGTGGATGCGCAACAAGTGGGGCTGGCCGGTGACGCTGATCCTGGGATTGCTCTCGCTCCTGCATCTGTGGGCGGTCACCCTCATGGCCGCCGCCGTGCTCGTGCTGCTATTCTTGCCTGCAGTGCGCCGATGGGGACGCGGCGAATAGCCTCCCCTCGGGTATTGCCCACTTCGTTTGGCGTCGCCGTTCTCGTCGGCGCGCTCATCGCCGGCTGCGGCCAGCCCGGCCCGAGTTCGCCCGCAACAGATACCCATACACCGCCCACCGTGACGGTCGTCCAGGCATCGCCTTCTGCGAGCGCCGTTCCCACGTCCACAGTGACGCCGCGGCCCACATCGGTGCCGACGCCTAGCGCTACTCCACCTGTTCTCACGACCTTCACTACCTCGCGCTTGCTGCGCGGCATTCAGCCGGCAGCGTATATCGCCAACACATGCGACTACTTGCGCGCGCGGTGGGATCCCGCCCGCAGCGCACCCGGAACGCTGATCGTGCCGGTGGCCTTCCATGGGGTGAGCACCGCCGGCAATCGCGGGTCGGGCGATACCACCACGCCTGTAGAGGACCTGCAGACCAGCGTTTATTGGGCCAATCAGTTGGGCTTTGTCACGGTCACCATGTCCCAGGCCGCCGACTTCCTAGAGAGCAACGCCTCCATCCCACGCCTTTCGATGGTGTGGATCGTCGATGACCGCAATGCCGGCACGGTCGAGGAGCACATGATGCCGGTCATGCTCGCCAATGACTGGACTATGTCGATGGCCTGGCCGATCGGCGACACGGATATGCGTGAGGGATTGTGGCAACGGGCCGAGGCATTAGCGGTCACAGGGCGGGTCGAGTTTCAGGCTCACGGCTATGAGCACAACCAGACGATCCATCTGACCTCCTCCGATGAGTATGTCCACAACGAGATCTTTGGCCCGCTGCCGATCCTCGAGAAGCATTTCGGGCGCTTGCCGGTGGCGTTTGTCTGGCCGGGCGGCAATTTCACGGCACCTGCCGCACAACTCGTGCGAGAGGCCGGCTACCGATTGGCTTTCACCTTCAGCGCGCGCGGCCCGCTCATGTTCAATTGGATCCCGCTGAACGACAAGGAGCGCGAGGTGGGAGATCCGCTGATGGTCCTGCCACGCGAATGGGGCTACCCCGGACTTGTCGCGCAGCTGCGCAAGGCGTCCGAGATCAGCCAGGCGGCGCACGAATTCGCCCTCGCCAACTACGACACCGAGGCTGCCTACTACCGATCCGCGTGCGGCGGCGAACTTCCCCAGCCCGCACCATAGCCGCGTCGCCCTCGCAGCCCCCGATGGCGAGTCATACAACCTGGTCATGAAGGGCACTGCTAGTGCAGGCCATGGTGGGCGACAGCTGGTTGTTCGCCGGCCCGCCGGCTCCGGGCGGGGTGCAACCCCGCTGCGGGCGAAGCGTATATCAACTGTGGAACCGGCCGGGCAGGCGCACACGGGTTGCGCTTCGCCGCGACTGCCATATAATTGCCTAGACGACCTGCGCCGCAGTGGCGCCGGGCCACCAGGCAAGGAGATGAAGCATGACTGATCTCGTTTCCAAAATCAAGGGCGCCCGTAACTTCTTTGAGAAGATTGTCGCCGTGATTCCTGGCTTCAAGGGCTACGTCGAGCGCTCGAATCGACGCGATGCCGATAAGTTGTTGCGCACGACGGTGGCCAGCCGCTACGAGGAGCAGTGGTCGCGCATCTCGGAACTGCAGCGCCAGCTCGTCGCCCAGGGGCAGATCGAGTCGCTCGACGATCTGGAAGCCTCCGTCATGAAGCTGCGCGCGCTCGTCGATCGCGTGCGCCATGCGGCCTACGGCTACTCGGGGTTCTTCGATGCGGTCAAGGTGAACGAGGCCGAGCTCGACAAGCTGTACCAGTACGACAGCACCCTGCTCGACAAGGCGGCCCTGGTCGCGAGTGCCGTGGATAATGTCGCCTCCTCCATCGGGGGCGAGGGGCTGCCGGCGGCCGTTCGCAATCTGACGGCCTTGGCGCAGGAATGCATCGATCTGTTCGACCGCCGGGGCGAGGTGATCCTGACCTCCGGCTAGCGGCCGGCCAGGCGCCATCCGCCACAGCG
>MGOA01000163.1 GCA_001796965.1 Chloroflexi bacterium RBG_16_64_43 | reverse complement strand
AGTCCGTCGACTTCTGGGTCCCAACGGGGACGAAGCTTATAACCAGCCGCTGGCCATCAACAACGCCTTAATCGAGACGGAACAGTTGACCGGTCAGGACTTGGCGTTCGCCTGGTTCAACCTGGGTACCAGCCTGGTCAATGTCAATGACTATGGCCCGGCCTCGACAGCCTACGACGAAGCACGTTACGCGGGTCTTCCGTGGCGCATGCTGTGGTATCAGACCGGGCCTTACTTCGCGTACTACTACAGCGGGCGATATCAAGAGGTCATCGACCTGGCCGACCAAGTGCTCAACACGCGAGACGATCTCGAGGAATCCTGGTATTGGCGAGGCATGGCGCGTCTGGCGCTAGGCGAGACTCAGGCAGCCATCGACGACTTGCGCAATGCGCTCGCCAGACATCCCGGCTTCCCTCCGGCGGTCGTCAAGCTGCAAGAACTCGGCGAACTCCCATGAAATCATCCCACGCCGGCCACATCCCCGTCGCCTGGCTCCTTCTCCGGAAGGATTCCCCCGCTCGATGAAGTCACTTGCGCGATCGTCGCTTCTGGTCGCGTTCTTTTTCGGTCTCGACAAGGCCATCGGGCTGGCGCGCCAACTCCTCGTCGCGCGCCAGTTCGGCATGAGCCCCGAGTTGGATGCATTCAATGCAGCCAACAACGTTCCCGACCTGCTCTTCGCGCTGATCTCCGGCGGCGCTCTCTCGCTGGCCTTCATCCCGGTGCTCACCGAGACGCTAGAGCAGGAGGGGCGCGCCGCCGCCTGGCGCCTGTTCAGCCGGGTGGCCAACTGGGCGTTCCTGATCACGGCCGTCATCTCGATTGGATTGGCCTTTGCCGCCGAGCCGATCGTTGCCTGGCGGTTGGGCGTAGCCCCTGGCTTCTCGTCCTCCCAGCAGGCCCTGGTGGCACAGCTCATGCGCCTCAACCTGATCGCGACCCTGATCTTCTCGGTCAGCGGGTTGGTCATTTCTGGGCTGCAGGCCAGGCAGCACTTTGTGCTTCCGGCTCTCGCACCGGTGCTCTACAACGTGGGTCTCATCGCGGGGGTGGTGGTGCTTGCCCCCGAGCACGGGTGGCAGGTCGGTTCGCTGCGCCTGCCGGCGTTCGGTCTTGGGATTCAGGGCATGGTGTACGGCGTGATCCTCGGGGCGCTGTTGCACCTGGCCATCCAGATCCCTGGACTAGTGCGCTATGGCTTCCGCTGGTCGGCGTCGCTCACCTGGCGCGACGAGCGAGTGCGGCGAGTGGCGCGCCTGATGGGTCCGCGCGTCCTGACGCTGGGCGCCATTCAGCTCGTGTTCGTTCTCACCGACAATCTGGCGTCGTACATGCCCGCCGGCGCAGTCTCGGCACTCGTCTATGGTTGGGTCATCATGCAAGTGCCCGAGACAGTCATCGGCACTGCGATCGGAACGGTGCTCCTGCCGCGCCTGGCCGAGCGGCTCGCCCACGACGATTCGGCCGGCTTCAATCTTGTCACCGCGCGCGGGGTACGCCTGATCCTGGTTTTCACTCTGCCGGCGGCGATAGCCCTCGGCCTGATTCTGCCCACCCTGGTTCCGTGGGTCTTTCGCTTTGATGCCGAAGGCACGCGCCAGGTGACGTCGGTGGCTCAGATGTTCCTGGTGGGTTTGGCCGGCCACGCTCTGCTCGAGGTTGCGGCGCGCACCTTCTACGCCCGACAGGATGCTCGGACTCCGCTCACGGCCTCGCTGCTCAACTTCGGGGTTTTCCTTGCGCTGGCCCCACTCCTGGCACGCCAATTCGGTGCGGCGGGGATTGCGCTGGCCAATTCGATCAGCTTCACACTGGAGGCTCTGCTCCTCCTGGGATGGGGCTGGAGGCGCGGCCAGCGATTCGCTGTCGGCGGCGCACTGGCCCGCGCAGCGCTCGCGGTGGTGGTGGTACTCGCCATCGGCTTAGGTGCCATGTGGCTGGCGCCTGGCAGTGTGCCCGGGGCATTGGCCGGTGCAGCCATCAGCGCGGGAATTGTCGTGCTCATCGCGGGGCGCGAATTGCGGGGATGGGCCAGCGGTTGAGGCTATACGCCCGCCAGTAGCCGATCCACGGCGGCGGCCAGTTCTCCAAGATTGGTCACCACGAATACCGCTCCACACCGCTCTGCGTAGCGATGCATGTCGCTGTCGCCGGTGCCCCATAGTGGACGCGGCTCAGGCGTAAGCCACAATGCGCGCCGGCTGCGGCGCACGAACTTGTCGAAGAGATCCAGGCGCGGCTCGTTGAAGTTGTTGCGCCCATCGCCCACCACGATGAAGGTGGTGCGCGAGTCGAGCAGGGCCAGGTGGCGGCGGTCGAAGTCCGCCAGGCTGCTGCCCAAATCGGTGTTGTAGTAGCCAGCCGGCATGCGCGCAAGGACCCGCGTCACGGCCTGGTGAGCCTCGCCGCGCGCCAGGTCAGGCGAGATGTACTCCAGCCGGTCGATGAAAGCGAAGGCGTGCGTCTTGCGCACCTGATCTTGCAACGCATGCAACAGGCTGAGCATGAGCTCGGAGATCTGCCGCATCGAGGCACTCACGTCGCACACCACCACCAGCTTGGGTTTGAGATGCCGATCGCGATGCCGCAGCTCCATCGGCACGCTGGCGTAACGCAGGTTGGCGCGCAGCGTCGCTTTGGCATCCAGGTGGCCGCTGCGCGCATGCTTCTGGCGCAGAGCCACAGTGCTGCGCAGTGCGGCCGCCAGCCGACGCACTTCGTGCCTCAGGCGCTCCATATCGGCCTGGCTGAGCCGGTCGAACGGCCTCGCCATGAGCGCCTGCACGTCATTCGACCGCGGGCGTGCGGCCATGTTCCCAGCCAACCGTTGACCGGCATAGCTCGAGAGTTGCCCTTCGAGCGCGCGCTGGCTGGCGTCGATCTGCGATCGGATTCGTCTCACCTTCACGCCCTGCATTCCTAACCGCAGGAGAGCCTCCTCGAGGCCGGCCAATGCCTCTTGCACTTCGCGCAGGCGCAACGCGCGGCGCATGCGTTCGATAATCCATTCGCGATAGCGCAGATCATCCACTTGCTGCAAGCCTACCGCCCGTCCAAGCCGCTCCAATTCCTCGTCGCTCAGCGATTCGCCGCGCAGCAGCCGTTCGATGGTGCGGCGCAATGACTCGCTAAACTGGCCCAGGGCGTCGGCCAAGAGCTCAGCCTCCTGAGGGGAGAGATCGCCGGCCACATCCGGCAATGAGGGCACGGCGGCATGGTCGAAGAACACGGGGAAGAGCTGGTCGAAGATCGCCAGCCCGCGGCGCTCTTTGACCAGCGCCGCGCGCAGCGACACGCGGAAACGGTTTCGGTCTCCTACACCTGCGGCGCGCACGGCGCGTAGGCCATCCGCGCTCTCGGCCAGGCTGACTCGCACACCGCTGGCGCGTAGCGCGCTGATGAACCTGAGGATGCGTTCTTCCATGCGCCACTCCCGACGACGGCCCGGGCTATGCGTCTCCCGCGGCCCCGCCCGGGGCCGGCACGCGGCGCGGCAGGGCAAGCAGAGTCTGCGCCCGGCGCAGGTCAGCCTCGTGTTTGAGCAGTACGGTCAGGGTTCGTTCGAGCGTGGGTGCATCCAACGCACGGGCATTGAGCGCCACCAGCGAACGGGCCCAGTCGAGTGTTTCGCTGATGCTGGGTGCCTTGCGCAGTTCGCCCTGACGCAGACGCTGCACCAGTTCCACCGCCTGGCGGGCCAGATCCTCGGCCAGCCCTGGCACTTTGAGCCGTACTACTCGCAGTTCTTGTTCGAGGGTGGGGTAGTCAATGAAGAGATACAGACAGCGCCGCTTAAGAGCTTCACTCAAATCGCGAGTGTTATTGCTGGTGAGCACCACCAGCGGCACATGCACCGCCCGCAGCGTTCCCACTTCCGGGACGCTCACCTGATAATCGCTCAACACCTCGAGCAGGAAGGCCTCGAACTCCGCATCCGCGCGGTCGATCTCATCCACCAGCAATACCACCGGCTCCGGCGAGAGGATCGCCCGCAAGAGCGGCCGCTGCAAGAGGAACCGCATCGAGAAGAAGACATCTTCCTCGCGGCTCAGTCGATCGGCCGCCTCGCCCAGAGTCTTCGTCCGGCGCAGAGAGGCTTGCACCTTGTCGCGCAGCAATTGGGTGTAGAGAAGCTGCTTGGCATACTCCCACTCATAAAGCGCCTTGGTCTCATCCAGGCCTTCGTAGCACTGCAGGCGGATGAGTTCCCTCCCCAGCGCGCCGGCAACGGCTTTGGCTAGCTCGGTCTTCCCCACGCCTGCCGGGCCCTCAGCCAGAATCGGTTTGCCCAATTCCTGGGCTAGGTAGGTGATCGTGGCTATTTCATCGCCAGCGATGTAGGTTTGTTGGCCAAGCGCCTGCCGGACCTGTTCGGGAGATTCGAAACGCTGTGTCATGAAGTGCGTCCTCCGGGCAAATGGACGACGATGGGCTGCGGTGCAACATGGCTTGAGCCGCGAGGCGAGGCGGCCGGAAATTGGCCGCCTGCTTGATTATACGGCGGGTGGCCATCACGCTTTGCGGGAAAAGAAACAGGGACACGGCATGCCGTGTCCCTGTCGTGTGCGTGCAGAGTAGCCTTACGGAGTGGTGCCCCAGCGGCCCATGCCGCCGGCGCCCATGCGTCCCCCAGGCTGCCCGAATGCGGGCCCGGTGGTGGTGCGCTCGACCATGAGCGGGATGCGGGACTCCATCTGTTGCAGCATGAGGTCCGCCTGTTCCTGGGTAATCGTTCCGGCCGCAACAGCCGCTGAGACTGCTTCTTGCTTGGCGTCGACGATCGTCGCCACAAGCGTCTCCTTGGTGATGCCTTTTTCCGCCGCGATGGCCACGAGTGATTTGCCGCTCAGGCGCTCGGCCTGGATCGACTCACTATCCATGCCAAGCAACTGCGCGACCGCGTCCGGCAAACCGGCCCACGTGACACGCGCATGGCCCACGCCCATCCCTGTGCCATCGCAGGCACCATACGACCCGGGAGGGGTCGGGCCCGCGGCCAGAGCCGTTCCAACCATCGTCGCCGCCAGGGCGGCCACGACAACCGACACCACGATCAACTTCTTCATTTCGGATTCTCCTTTGTTTTGTTTGGCATTCGCGCACCGCGAATGCGGGCGCAATTCCTGCGTGCACAGTCACTCTACCCGCGCCAAGTGGATTTCTTGTGAAGAGGGTCTGCGCTTGGCGTGAATTGTCAGAGGGTCATTCATTCCTTTAACCGGGTGCGCAGCGCATCCGGCGAGTAGGACTCCGACGCAAGTTCCTTGATGGGCGCGATCGGCGAGGTGTCGGCGGGAAGATCGAACTGCTCCAGCGGTTCCGCCTGCGCAGTGCCGTAGGACTCGGCCACATTGGCAGGCGACATCCTGGACAGCCGCGATGGCGTCAAGAAGGCAGCTACGACAACGTTGCGTTGTCGCCCGGGCTGATTGAAGTTACGGACGGTCGGCGGGTGTTGCCCGTCGGGGAAACGGTAAGAGGGCAGGTACGCGGCGCCGGTATGCCTCATAGGCCATGCCGTACTCGCTGACAAGTCTACGCTCCTCAAACCCCAACCCGATCAGAATGTAGGCCGTCAATCCGATATTGAGGGCGAGCAGGCTAGAGGTCATGAGCGGGGTCAGCCAGAGGAACAGCAGTCCGGCGGTGTAAAGCGGATGGCGCACCCAGCGGTACAAACCCGTGACGACCAACTGCCGCTGGGTGACTTGGGCTTCGCCCAGCTGCCGCAGGCCAATGAAATGCCAGACGTCTGTCTGCAGCAGGCCGACGACAAGCAGAAGCCCCGCTCCAAGTTGTCCAACTACGAGCAACGCTGCCCATGGCCTCGCTGCACGATACAGGAGTTCGCCGGGATCGAGTGCCAGCACCGCCAGCACGGGCAAGAATGTGACCCCGGCGGTAACGTTGTACGTCACCCGATACCAGCGATCCGCGCGCGGCCCGAGCCGGTCGTGAGCGAACGCCTTGACCGGTGGGCTCGCGAGCGCGCTGTGCAGCGCGCCCCACAGCGCCACAGCAGTCAGTGTCATCCACGGTCCGCTCATCGCACCGATTCTCCGGCCGAGCGTCGGCGGGGCAGGCTGGCGTTGTGGGCCACGCGATACAGCCGGGCGCCCAGCGACGAGCGTCCCTCGCATTGGGCCAGGTGGGTCATCGCCGAAAGGAAAGCTTCCTGGACGACGTCCTCAGCCGCCTGGCGCTCACGCAGCAAACCGAACGCCAGACGGTACACGCTGTCCGCATGGATCTCGAACAGCGCTGCCAACGTCTGCGGGGCGCCGGCGCGGAGGGATTCGGTCGACGGTGTGGGTGGTAGCATCCTCTCCCTCGTTAGGCGTGAATGCACGGGCCCAGTTACATCCCATGCCGATTATCACATACCCGTGCTCCAACCAACGGGTGCCGCCGCCCTTGCCGATTGTGTTGCCCCGGGCCATAATCATCCTTGCTCAGGCGCACCCTCGCTGCCGACCGGGCGCCGCCGAGGAGGCCCACGTGGCCAAGTCGAAGACACAATTCATCTGCCAGCAATGCGGACATGCAGCGCCGCGCGGCCTGGGGCGATGCCCCAGTTGCGGAAGCTGGAATTCGATGGTCGAGCAAATAGTGGCCGAACCAGCGCCCAATGTGACGCGCGCAGCGGCCTCCTCCGGCTCGCGCCCGCGCCGCCTGCGCGAGATCGAAGGCGATGCGGAGGAACGCTGGCGCGTACCGCTCGGTGAATTCTCTCGCGTCCTCGGCGGCGGAGTGGTGCCCGGCTCGCTGGTGCTCATCGGCGGCGATCCGGGAATCGGGAAGTCGACCCTTTTGCTCCAGGTGGCAAGTGCCCTGGCCCGCGACGTCGGACGTGTGCTGTATGTCTCCGGCGAGGAATCCGAACGCCAGATCAAAATGCGCGCCCAACGCTTGGTGCCGGTCGGCGACAACGGTAGCAACCTGCCTGAGGATCTCTTTCTTCTCACCGAGACGGACCTGCAGGCCATTTTGGGCCATGTGGAGATGGTGGCGCCGCGCGTGCTGGTGATCGATTCGATTCAAACCGCCTACCTTTCCGAGTTGACCTCCTCGGCCGGCTCGGTCTCGCAGGTGCGCGAATGCGCCGCCCGGCTGCAGGCCTTGGCCAAGTCTTCAGGCATCGCGGTATTCCTCATCGGTCACGTGACCAAAGAAGGCGCCATCGCCGGGCCGCGGGTGCTCGAGCATATTGTGGATACGGTGCTTTACCTGGAAGGCGATCGCTTCCAGAGCTTCCGGCTGCTGCGTGCCGTAAAGAATCGCTTCGGAGCCACCTCCGAAGTCGGCGTCTTCGAAATGCAAAGCGCAGGCATGATCGAGGTGCCCAATCCCTCGGAAGCCTTCCTGGCCGAGCGGGTGCTGCACGCTCCAGGATCCGCCATCGCCGTCACCATGGAAGGCACGCGCCCGCTGCTGGTCGAATTGCAGGGACTGACCAGCGCCTCGACCTTCGGCAACCCGCGGCGCACTCCCAATGGCGTGGACCTCTACCGCTTGCTGCTGGTGACAGCCGTGCTCAGCCGGCGGGTGGGCATGCATCTCGCGGATCAGGATATCTTTATCAATGTCGTCGGTGGCCTGCGAGTGGATGAACCTGCCGCCGACTTGGCGATGGCGGTGGCCATTGCCTCCTCGATGAACGATCGCCCAGTGGCGGCGGACCTGGCGCTGGTGGGAGAGGTCGGGCTCTCGGGCGAGTTGCGCGCCATCCCGCAGGTTGCCGCTCGTGTGCGCGAGGCCGCGCAACTCGGATTTGGGCGCATCCTCGTGCCGCGCACGGTACGCCAAGAAGAAGCCTGGCCCAAGGGCATCCAGGTGATTGCGGTGCGTTCGTTGCGCGAGGCGATCGAACGTGCACTTGGTGAGCCGGCCGAAGCGCGATCGACCACACGTGGCTCCAGACCCGGCACCGAGCCCGAGCCTCCGGCGAAGCCCTAGTCCACGCCCTGGTCCGCTCCAACGCAATCCCAACGTGTGAGGCAACCTTGGCGAATCAGAATCGTTGGCGCACCTTCGGTCGAGTCGTTGTCCTGGTATGGGTCCTCAATGTGATCGGCCTGGCCGCACTGGCGTTCGCCTTCTTGCGCGGCGGCTTCGGCAACGTGTTTTCCTTCGGGGCGCCCGTTCCGACCGCCTCCGCGACGCTCCGGCCCCAGCCCACTCAGACCACCACGCCAACGCCATTGCCGACGCCTTCGCCCACGCTCACGCCCAGCCCCTCACCCGTGCCCGCCTCACCGACCGCCGTACCCGATACCCAAACGCCGACGCCCTCGCCCACGCCCAGCCTCGCGCCTACGCCTGCCTCGAGTGTCATCGGCCATTCGGTTGAGGGGCGGCCCCTGCAAGTATTCACATTTGGCAACGGGCCGCTCAAACGGCTGATGGTGTTCGGCATCCACGGCGGCAGCGAATGGAATACGGTGGCCTTGGCCGACGAATTGATCGCCCATCTCTCTCAGCACCCGGAGCTCATCCCGCCCGAGAACACTTTGATCCTGCTGCGGGTAGTCAATCCGGATGGCCTGGCCCGCGGACGCGGCTCGGACAGCCGCGGCAATGCGCACAATGTGGACCTCAACCGCAACTGGAAAACCCCCGATTGGGTGGAGCAGTGGCCACTAAAAGGGTGCTGGAGCGGGTATCCGCTTAACGGTGGCGACGGGCCCGGATCGGAACCCGAAGTCATATGGCTGCGGCGTTTCATCGTGGCCGAGAAGCCGGAGGCGATCATCAGTGTCCACAGCGCGGCGCTCGGCATTCTCCCCGGGGGTATGCCCCCTTACGCGCGCTCGGTGAGCCTGGCCGAGGCACTGGCCGCAGTCAGCGACTACCCTTACCCGCCGATCAAGACCGGCTGCGAGTACACCGGCCAGTTTGCAGATTGGTCATCGCTGCAGGGCATCGCCGCTGTAGATCTCGAGCTGACCGATCACGAGCACACGGATTTGACCAGAACCTGCTGGTGCTCGCCGCCTTACTTGCGTGGCGCAAGTAATCTCTGAGTGGGGAGTACGTCATGGCCTTCCATCCTGGCATCTCGTCCGTCCGCGTGACCGAGTGGCTCAAGCACATACGGGTCCTGGCCGCCGAGATCGGACCGCGCGGCTCGACCCGGGAAGGCGAGCGCCGCGGGACCCAATACTGCGCCGAGAGCCTGACCCGCATCGGGCTTGCGCCGCGCATCGACTTTTTTCGGAGCGCACGTTCGATCTACGCGCCCCATCTTCTGGCATCGGCCCTCATGTTGGCATCTTTTGTGGTCTATCCCCTGAGCGGACGACTGACCGCCGTGATCGCGGCTACGCTCAGCGCGGTGGCGCTGCTCTCGGATCTCATGGAACTCAGCTTCCGCGACAACCTCCTGCGCCGCATCGTTCCCAAGGGCACAAGCCAGAATGCCGTGGCCGAACAGAAACCGCGCGGGGAGCACCGCGCGGACCTGGTGCTGATCGGCCATGTGGATTCGCACCGCACGCCGATCATCTTTTCTGGCCCGCGCTGGCTGGCTGCCTACCGCTTGTTTACCACAGCGGCCTTCGTTCTGTTCGCCGCGCAGATCCTTTTGTATGGGCTCGGCGCGATCACCGCTTGGGGGTGGATATGGCCAGCGACGATTCCCAGCGCGGTCGGCGCTGTGCTGCTAGCGGCGATGTGCCTCCAGGCCGATTCGACTCCCTTTAGCCACGGGGCCAACGACAATGCCACCGGCGCGGGGTTGGTGCTCACGCTCGCGCGCGAGTTCACGGAGAGGCCTCTGCAGCACACGCGCTTGTGGTATGCGCTTACCGGTTGCGAGGAAGTACAGCACTACGGGGCCATCGACTTCTTCCGCCGCTATGCCCGCCAACTGCTGCGCCCCAAAACCATCGCCTTCGAGATGCTGGGGTGCGCGGGTCCTTCGTGGCTGGTGCGTGAGGGCATTCTCATTCCCTTCCATGCCGATGCCGGGATGGTGCGCCTGGCGCAGCAGGTTGCCAGCGAGCACCCGCAATGGAAGGCCCACTCGACTGTTGTCAGCGGCGGAAACACCGAGATGGCCGACGCACTCCGTCTGGGAATTCCAGCCATCACCCTTTCCGGGTGGGGCCCGCACGGCGAGGCGCCCTGGTGGCACATGGTGGCCGACACCTTCGACAAGATGGATGTGGAAGTGCTCGAGCGCGCCTTTGCCTTCACAACGGCCTACATCCGTGCCCTCGACAATCAAGCGGCCGGCTAGCTTCGGTGGAGGCGCAACCCAGCCCCGCCCGGCGCGTATATCTCCTTGACACGACACCCTTTCAAGGAGAGACTGCGATGACTGAGAACGTTCGACGACTCTATCGCTCGCGCTCCCAGCGCATGGTCGGCGGCGTGTGCGGCGGGCTCGGTGAGTATTTCGATATCGATCCAACCCTCGTCCGGCTGTTGTTCGTCGTGACCGCTTTGGCGGGAGGGCCTGGCCTGTTGGCGTACATCATCATGCTGATCGTCGTCCCCAGCGAACCGGAACCCGCTACGGCCTCAGGCCCCATCGCCTCGGCGTGAGCGGCAGTCAACCGCACTGAACGAAAGCAAACGCCCGGGAGTGGCCCGGGCGTTTGAATTGTCGACACGCTTAGGCTCGCCCACTGCAGTTATCCCTCGCGCATCACGAGGGGTTGGAACACCAGCGCGAGGCCGAGCGCGATCAGCAGGATCGGCCAGAACATCGCGTCGCGGACAAGCCCCAGGCGTGAGGCCCCCCAGAAGGCGCCCGCTGCGACGAGCACAACACCGGCCGCTATTCCTCGCCGATGGCGTGCCGACCGAATGAGCACGGCGACTCCTGCAGCGACGACCAGCAGCGGAAGAACCAGCGGTTCGTAGCGGCTCAGCCCAAACGGCAGCAACCCTAGCGCGCTCACAAAGAGCAGCGTACCAGCCAGGATAAGCAGCCAACCCCACCCAGCCAACCCGCGCATTTCAGCCTCCCTCGGATGCAGCTCCATCAACCGCCCGGCTCGCGCCGGGTCGAGTCCCCTCACAACACGTGGGCCATGAGCCACGAGGGCTCGTTTACTTCGCGCAGGCGCCCGTGATGGTCAACGTAGGTCCATCGCCCGGGGTCTTCCCCGACGATTTCATAACCCATTCGCTCGTACAGCCTCTGCGCGCGCAAGTTGTCTTTGGCCACCCCAATCGTCGACACCTCCATCGCGCGCCCGCGTAGCTGCTCTTCGGCCGCCTGGATGAGCTGCCGGCCCAGGCCGCGGTTCTGGTATTCGGGCTTCACCCGCAGCGCGTAGAGGTATCCGCGAGAGGCGCCGTCGGCGTACTTCGGGTCACTGCTAATGAATTGGATGAAGACCTGACCGGCCAGCACGCCCGAACCGGCCGCAGTCGCCACCAGCATGACCCTTTGCCCAAGCTGCATCTCTTCGAAGGATTGACGGAAGAGGTGCCTGAAGTGCGCGTATTCGCCATCCCATTCGAGTGCTGGCAGTTCCTCCTCGCGCAGCGGCCGAATGATGAACTCTCGTAGCGGGGTCGACTGGGTCATGCCGCGGCACCCGTGGGCTCTGAGGCCAGCCGTCGTTCGAGCCAGGCAGATTCCTCGGCAGCGTTACGCACTTCGCCGTCGAGCCAGGCGGCGCGCAGTTCGCGCAGGATCGCCCGGTAGGCGGGCCCGGGCGGTAACCCGCGCGCACGCAACGTCTCACCATCCGCGCTCGGACGCACGTGGCGCAATTGCCCAACGTAGCGCGCAATGTGCGCGCGGGCCAGATCCTGTTCACCTACGACGTAGGCCAACGCAAGAGTCGGCAATGAACACTCTTCCAGCCTCTGGACCACCTGGCTGGCGCGCGCCTCGGGCGGTGTGGCGGCAAGGGCTGCCAGCACTTTGCGTGCCTCGCGCACGATCTCGGCGCGGCGTTGCGGAAGGCTAAATCGTGCCATCACCCGCTCACCCACCTCAGCCGGCAATGAATGCATCCACCCAGCCAGCCAGATCTCGTCAGGGGCAGGCAGCCCCAGGTTGCCGGCCACCTGGGGCATGCGGCCCACGGCCGCCGACACCCAGCGTGCCTGTGCTTCGGTCCAGCACAACCCGGGGTCGATGGCCGCCAGCACGCCCATCTCTTCAAGGCGCGCCAGACTCTTGCCGGGGTCCATTTCGTCGAAGATGGCTTCCAACTCGTGGCGCAGGCGATCGCCGCTGACACGGCCCAGGAGCGGTAGCGCCTGATCGATCAATTCGCGCGTGCGTTGTTCAAGCGCGAAGCTCAGCCGTTGCTCGAGGCGGATGGCGCGCAGGATGCGCGTCGGGTCATCGACGAAGGAGATCGAATGCATGACGCGGATGCGCTTCTCCTCGAGATCGCGCAGCCCGCCCCAATAATCGTAAAGCACGCCGAAGCGTTCGGCGTTGAGCGAGATAGCCAGTGTGTTGATCGTGAAATCGCGCCGATGCAGGTCGAGCTTCAGGCTGCCGCGTTCAACTTCCGGAAGCGCGGTGGGACGCGCATAGAATTCAGCGCGGGCTGAAACCAGATCGAAGTTTTCCGGCAGACGGGTTGTTTCCTCGGCCGTCAGGTTAAGCGCCGCGGCCAATGCGGCCCGGCTCTCTCCGAGCAGCCACTTGGCTGTGCCGAACCGGTCGTGGCCGCGGACACGCCCGCCGTAGCGCTCGGCCGCCGCCTGCGCCAGGGCGATGGCGTCGCCCTCGACCACCAGGTCGAGGTCCGCAGGCATCAGGCCGAGCAGCAGGTCGCGCACCACGCCGCCCACCAAGTACACCGGCACGTGGCGTTCGTCGGCCACAACGGCAATGGCCTGCACCAAACCCAATTGCGGCCGCGGCAGGGCCTGGCGCAGCGTCTCGCCCAGGGCGTGGCGCGCCGCGGCAGGTTGCGGGACGAGCGCCTTGAGCAGATCGGTACGCGTGACGATGCCGATGACGTGACCGTCGTCCGACGACACCACCGGCACCTGGCCCCAACCGTGTTCGACCATCAACCGCTGCAGGTGCAAGATCGAATCTTCCGGGCGCACGCTGTGCGACCCGCTCTCCATGATGCTTTCCACAGTCGCACGTTTCATGCCGTGGGCCAGGGCGCGATCCACCGCGCGCCGGGTCAGCAGGCCCACCACCTGCCCGTTGTGCACCACCGGGAACCCCTCGTAGCCATAGCGCTGCATCCTCTCGGCGGCCTCGGGAATAGTGGTCGACGGCGAGAGGACCTGCGGGCTGGGCGAATAGATCGATTCAACGCGCGACGAGGGAAGCACGTGCTCGGGCAACACGCGCATGAGTTCGGCCGCGATGTCGGCCATGGCCTTCCCGCGCACGAGTGCAGCCGCAGCCCGGCTGTGTCCGCCGCCCCCGAAATGCGCCGCAACCTCCGCCACGTCGATCTGGTCGGTCGTCGCCCGCGCCACGAGTTGAACGTGCGAGTGCAGATCGACCAGAATAAAGAGTGCCTCGGGGTCGAACAGGTCCCGCAGTTTGTGCGCCAGCGTAGAGATCTCCTCCACCTCGCTTGGGGCTTCGGCCGTGCTCACCACGACGCGCAGGCCCTGAATCTCGTGTACTTGGGCTGCCTCGAGCAGCCGTTCGTACAGCGTTTGCTGCTCCCGTGAGAGCGGGTGATTGAGAAAATCAGCCGCCACCTCGAGGCTGGCTCCGTGCTCGAGCAGCCAGGCTGCAGCCTGCACATCCCGCGGCGTCGTCCCCGCATAGCTTAGCGAGCCCGTGTCTTCATACACACCGAGCAGCAGCAACGTGGCTGCCGCCAGAGTCAGCCCCCCATTGCGCTCGCGCAGCGCTTCGACCAGCAGCGTGGTCGTGGCGCCCAGGTCCGTCATGTCGGAGGTCCACGCCTCGGGCAGCGGGCGATGCAGCGGATGGTGGTCGATGACATGCACCCGCGTCTGCGGCCCCACGCCCCGCACGGAGGGCAGCGTTTGTGCATCCACCAGAGTCACTTTCTCGACGGGAGTCTTGCTGAGCGTCTCCGCCTCCTCCAGCGGCACATCCTCTCCGTACAAGTTCAGGAACGCCCGCACATTCCGGTTCAGCCGATGCGGCAGAATCGCCTGGGCTTGCGGCTCGAGCAGCCGCGCCGCAAGGAGCGCCGCCACCGCGTCGAAGTCCGCTTGATCGTGCGTCAGGATCAGATGGGTGCCCATGGTACACTTCGCACCTCGCCTCGCGGCGGTTCATAAAGATACGAGAACACTCTCGCAATCCCCGCCTCGAGACCGTGAATGCCGGAATCGAATCGATTATACTGGCAGAAGTCCCGCCCCTGCGATGATGCATGCCATGCGCGAACCACGCAGCGAAACGAGCCTCGAGGCCATGTGGGCCGGGTTGCTTTCACAACGCCCAAACCGTATTCGCCGCGCCTGGGCGCGCCTGGCGCCGCCCGAACGCTCGTCCGTCCTCGCCCACTTGAGGCAGATGGTCGAGGGCGAGGGGTGGCAGCCCTCTCAACGCGAGGCGGCCCGCTCGGCGCTCGAGGCCCTCGCGACGCCGGGCGAGGATTGACTGGCCCGCGCCTGACTCGCGCGGAGAATCCATGCTCTTCCCCCCGCCCATTGAATGGAGCTCCACGTCATGGAATTGGATTGTCTGACCTCCGATCAGGAATTCGACTCACTCGAGCGCGAATGGAACCCACTGGTCGAGAGGTCCGCCGCCAACATGCCCTTCCTGCGCTTTGAGTATCTGCGCACGTGGTGGC
>MGOA01000162.1 GCA_001796965.1 Chloroflexi bacterium RBG_16_64_43 | reverse complement strand
CCGTCGCTCGAAATCAGGGCGAAGTAGAAGTTCTCGGTGTCCTGGTAGCGGCAGATGACCCCCAGGTCGTTGTCGTCCGGCCCGCCGACCTTGGTTGCTTCAACTTCGATCCTCACGTCGGTGAAGCTCAAGCCGGGGTTCGCCCAATAATCGCTGTTGGTATCGTTGACCCAGATGCGGTACGCCCCGCTGGCGTAGTCGGTCGAGGCGCTGTCGGTGGTGGTGCTATCCCACCCGCTACCTGTGTCGGAGAAGTCATCCTGGAACAAGATGTTGGTATCGCCGCCACTTGGGGCGGCACCGCTGGTCAGGCTGCATCCCAGCGTGAGTGCAGTGGCAAGCACAAGAATAAGAGCGAACCTCGACATGGCTAGTCTCCTCCAGAGTTGAGTTGGTTTGTGGCCGACCTGGCCCGTGATGCGAGATCGCGCGAGACAACCCCGCGCGACCGTATCGGCTCACCGCAGGCCTGAGGATACCCTGAAACCGTGCTGCGTTCAAGGGGCCGATGCATGGTCCGCGAGGCATGGTTGGGAAAGGCCGGTTCAGTCGACGAGCGGGCGCTGAGGCGTGGGCCAGAGGTGTCGCTTGAGAACGCGGTCTGGAAGAGGCGCGAGGAAAGTGCAGGCCGTGCGTTGTTGAGGTGGACATGGACTGACCCCACGAGGGTGCCCGATCGTTCGCATTCGATTGGGCTCCTGGATCCCCCCGCGCTCGAAGCGGGGATGACCTTAATGAAACAGCCGGGGGAGTTGCCGTCGAGTTGTGGGGGGGTCCCCCGCCAGCCCTGTCCCAAGACAGCCGCACAGGTAGTTGCACCAACGTACGAAGGGCCGCGCGAGGTTGCAGCCCCTGCCGTCCCTCGTCAAGATGGATTGCCCCGCGCGCTGGCACGCCGATTGCAGCCTCCGGCGAAGTGCGCCGACTCCTGGAGGTGCCGTATGCAGCCGAGCGCAACTGGGCATTTGTGCTATTATCCCGTCGGGAGTGCCAGCCAGCAACCTATGGCCCAGGTAATCCAAGCCTATTGCGTGCGCTGCAAGGCCCAACGCCCGATGGTGGAGGTGGAATACCTCAACACCCGCAATGGGCGGCCGGCAGCGCGGGGAAAATGCGCCAAGTGCGGGACGGTGACGATGAAGTTTCTCAAGTCGCTGCCGCCCCCGGCGCCCATGCTCGAACCCCCCGCAGAAGACAAGGCCGAGGATCCGGCAGCGGCCGGCAGCCGCTAGCCCGGAGCGCCCATTGTCAGGTGCCGCCCTCCAGGCCCGCCTGCGTCGCGTGCGTGGGATGCATGCTGCTCGAAGCGCACAAGCCAATCGTTGCATAGGGCGCGCGCCGTTGGCGGCGCCGATGGATGGATGATGATGAAACGACCTGGAATCGCACAGCGGCAGCCCATGGCTTGGCGCAGCTTGTGGCGCAACGCCCTGGGGGTGCTGGTCATAACCTTGATGGCGGGATGCAGCGGCGGTCCCGGGATCGGTGGCGGTCCGGCCCCTACGCGCTATCCGTTCCCGACCACCACCCCCGCCGCCCGCCTGCCAGTGACCTTCATCGTCTCTGTGCCCGACGGCACCGACTCGGAATCGCAAGTCGTGCTCAACCTGCTGGACGAAGTCACCAGCCTGGCGCTCAATTCGACGGTGATCTCGATGGAGGCGATCGGGGAGGGCAAGTGGGAGGCCCGCGCGGACCTGCCTCGCGGGCGGCTTGTCTTCTACCGCTACTCGCTGCGCGGCGAGGGCGAAACGCTGGAGGCTTTGCCCAATGGCGAAGGCGTCGATTACCGCCTGTTTCTCGTGACCGGGGCGAATACCGTCGACGACCAGGTTTCCCGTTGGCTGACTACAACCTACACGCGCCCCTCCGGCCGGGTGCACGGCTTGGTGCGCGACCAAGCCACCGGCCTGGCCATTCCCGGCCTGATGGTCTCGGTGGCGGGCATGCGCACCTGGACCGATTCGGCGGGCGCCTACAAGTTCGATTCGGTGCCGGCCGGCAAGCATATGCTGGTCTACTTCGATCCAGACGGCAACTATCGAGTGTTCCAACAAGAGGCCATCGTGGCCGACGGCGCGGAGACCCCGGGCGATGTCCAGCTTGTGCCGGCATCGCGCGTGTCGGTGACCCTGCACGTCTTCTTGCCGGCCGATACGCCGGCCGGCGCGCCGGTGCGGTTGGTTGGCAACCTACTTGCGCTGGGCAGCACCTTCCAGCCCGCGGCCGCAGGTTCGCTCATCGAACCGACACGCGCGATCACCCTCACGCCGCTGCCGGATGGAACATCGGTGGCGGTGCTCTCGCTGCCGGTGGGGTTTCACCTGCGCTACAAGTTCAGCCTGGGCGACGGGTTCTGGAATGCCGAGCGTGATGGCACAAGCGCGCTTGTGGTGCGCGAGTTGGACGTGCCGCAGATGGACGTGCTGCAAACCGACGGCGTTATCACCTGGCATTCGGCGGGCGGAGCGGTGAGCTTCGACGCCAGCGTGCCCGCCGGCACACCGACCACGGAGAGCGTCTCGATTCAATTCGCGCCCTTCCCGGGCATCTGGATGAATCCGGTGCCGATGTGGAGCGCCGGGGTGCAACGCTGGAGTTATACGCTGTTCAGCCCTCTGGAATGGCCAGGGCCGGTGGCATACCGCTACTGCCGTAACGGCGATTGCGGTGTGGCCGACGACGCTGCCACCGCCGGCGCCAACCCGGCTGGGCGGCAGTTCACACCCTCGGGCCAGCCGCAAGCGCTTGCCGATACGGTGCAAGCTTGGGTCGCCTGGAGCGACGCCCCCGCGCCGTCACTGGTTCTGGCGGCGCCGGCTGCGCGGCCCGACTTTCGCAGCGGCGTTGTGTTTACTTCCGCGCCATGGCGCCGCCCGTTCGATCCGACCTTGGTGGATCTGGTAGGGATGCGTCTCAACACGCTCGTGCTCAGCCCTGCCTGGTATGCGGCCGCGGTCACTCCGCTGCCGGACCTTGTCTATCTGCCTGGATTGAACTCACCCTTGCGCCAGGACCTCTTGGCGCAGATCGGTTCGGCGCGCTCGGCCGGCTTGCGCATCGTGCTGGCGCCGGACCTGCTCCCGCTGAGCGGTTCGCTCGGTGATTGGTGGGCCGCGGCGCCGAAGAGCACCGAATGGTGGAATGCCTGGTTCACCGCTTACCGCACCTTCCTGGTGGGCTATGCGGATCTGGCGCAGCAAGCCGGCGTGGAAGAACTGGTTGTGGCACGTAGCTCAGTGGTCCCGGCCATGCCGGGCGCGGCCGGTGCTCCGGCAGATGCCGAGATCCGCTGGCGGGTGCTGATTCGCGATTTACGCAACCACTTCGGCGGGCGCATGGCCGTGGAGCTCATGCTCACCGACCAACTGCAAATGCCGCCCCTCTTCCTTGACGAGGTGGATGAGATTTACGTCCAAGTGCGAGCGCCGCTGGGCGCGAATGATGGCGCGAGCCTTGAGGAGATGTCCGCCGCCGCCGGGGCGCTCCTGGATGGCAAGGTGGCCGTGTTACGTCCGCTGGGCAAGCCGATTGTCATTACCGCGGCCTTGGCCTCGGCCAATGGGGGCGCCAGCGGCTGCCCGAACGACACCAGCGGCGCGTGTTTAGCCCTGGAGGCGCTGACCTCCGGCTCGCCGGTGGCGCTTGCCATCGCTCCCAACCTCAACCTCCAAGCCAACGCCTATCAGGCGCTGCTGGCCAACGCGGCCGCACGGGATTGGGTAAGCGGTTTCGTTGCCTGGGGCTACTATCCGGGGGTGGGGTTGCGCGACGCTTCGCCATCCGTGCACGGCAAGCCGGCCGAGACCGTGCTGCAGGTCTACTTCCAGGCGCTCTCCGGCCGTTAAGAGCTCAGCACGGCACAAGCGGGGAGAAGTGACGGAGAGTCCGCTTCCTGCCCTACATCATGCGCGCTCCAATGACCACGGCAGGTTGTCGCAAGCCTGTCACGAACGCGCTCATCTTCACACCGACTAACCGGCCGCGGCCCCCACCAAGGGCGCGCGGCCGATGTGCTACTGCGGGAGCCGAGGCGCCGCACTCGCGCTGAGGCCTCCCGCCCGCAGTGGGAGAGGCAGGCTATGGAGATACTGGCACAAGGGAAGGGCGAGCTGATCGGCTGGCACGACCCGGACGAGAACCGGCGCTGGGTGCTCGAGAACAAGACGCGCGACCTGCGTGACAAGCGCATGAGCGTGCCTCAGGCGGTGCGCGAATACGTTCACGATGGCGACTACCTTGCGATGGGCGGCTTCGGGCACATCCGCGTTGCCATGGCGGTGGTGTATGAGATCATCCGCCAGCGCCGCCAGCACCTGGTGCTCGCGGGTAAGACGGCGGTGCATGATGCAGACCTGCTCATCGGTTCGGGCTGCGTTGATCGCATCGAGGTCGCCTACGCGTTCGCCCAGGAGCTGCGCGGCCTCTCGCCGGCGAGTCGTCGCGCGGTGGAGAGCGGGGTGTGCCGCGTGGTCGGTGAGATCTCCAATGCTGGGTATCAGTGGCGCTTCTTGGCCGGCATGCTGGGCGTTCCATTCATCCCCTCCCGCAACATGCTGGGCTCCGACACCTTTGCGTACAGTGCGTGCAAGACGGCGCGCGACCCGTGGAGCGGCAAACCGGTCTGCCTGATCCCGGCCGCCTACCCGGACGTGGCCGTGTTCCACGTGCCGCGCTGCGACATGTACGGCAACGCGCAGATCGACGGCATCCTGATCATGGATTGGGAGTTGGCGCGCGCGGCACGGCGCGTAATCGTGACGACCGAAGAGATCGTAGCGCATGAGGTCATCCAGGAGCGGCCGTGGCTCACCGCCATTCCCTTCTATGTGGTGGATGCCGTGTGCGAGGTGCCCTTCGGGGCGCATCCGACTACCATGCCTTACCTGTATTACTTCGACGAGGAGATCATCGGCGAGTGGCTCGACGTGTCGAAGACGCCGGAAGGCACGCGCGACTACTTTGATGAATACGTCTACAACATGCCCGACCAGGCTGCCTACCTCGAGCACATCGGCGGCGCTACCAAGCGAGCCTACCTCGAGGATGTCGAGCATCTGCGGCAGCCGCTGAGTGCCCCTTGGCTACAGAAGAAGTGAGATTGTCATGACCCCATCCACGCCTGCATACACTGCGATGGAACTCATGGCCTGCGTGGCCGCGCGCACGCTGGAGGACCGGCGCACGGTGCTGGTGGGCACCGGGCTGCCGATGATCGGGGCGATCCTCGCCCAGCGCACACATGCGCCAGGGCTGGTGATCATTTTCGAAGCGGGCGGGGTAGGACCGCGCGTGCCTACCCTTCCGGTCTCGGTCGGCGATTCGCGGACCTTCTACCATGCCTCGGCCGCCTCCAGCATGCACAACGTAATGAGCGCCTGTCAGGCGGGCTACGTGGACTTTGGTTTCCTGGGCGGGGCGATGATGGACCGCTACGGCAACCTCAACACTACCGTCATCGGCCCGTGGGAGTTGCCTGAGGTTCGCCTGCCCGGCTCGGGAGGGGGAAACGACGTGGGTTCCCTGGCCCAGCGGACGATTATCATCCTCCGCCAGGACAAACGCCGCCTTGTGGAGCGGGTCAACTTCCTCACCACACCGGGGTACATCGACGGCCCAGGCGCGCGCGAACGGGCCGGGCTGCCGGCCGGCTCGGGGCCTTACCGCGTGCTGACCCAACTCGCGGTTTATGACTTCGATGAAGCCACCAAGCAACTGCGGCTGCGCGCAACGCACCCGGGCGTTTCGGTGGCCGATGTGCAGGCCGCGAGCGGGTTCAACATCCAGGTGGCCGATACACTAGAGGTCACCTCGCCGCCGACCGAGGAGGAGCGCCGCCTGCTGCATGAGATTGACCCGGCGGGCATGGTCATCGGCAAGTAACGCGAGTGGTCAACCGGCCGCGTCAAAAAGCGCGGCCGGTTTGTTGTCCGGGTGTGCAGGCTGGTACAATCCGCGCCTGTGAGGCCCATCATCGCTACATTATCGATCAATCGACGCATGCAGCACCGCCTGCAGCCGTTGGCGCTCGGGGTTGCACTCTTGACGGCCGCGGGCGCGCTAGCTGCATGCAACGGCGGTGTGCCGATCTTCAGTTCGGCCACGCCCAGCTTGCCTGCGCCGCAGGTGACGATCATCGCCGGCCAGGATCCCAACGAGGTGGCCGGGCAGTTCCTGGCCACGTGGAACGAACGCGCCTTCGACGCAATGTATGCGCAGCTCTCGACCACTAGCCAGAGCGCGATCAGCGCCGAGGACTTCGCTGCACGCTATGAGGACTTCCGCCGCAAAGCGGCCATCACCCAGGTGCGTGCCGAGATCCTTGCCACCCAGGTCAACTCGCCCAACGCCGAGGTCAGCACGCGCATCAGCTATGCCTCCGGCGTGGCCGGCGAGTTCTCGCGCGAGGTAACCTTGCCGCTCGTGATGGAAGGCGACGCCTGGCGCATCACCTGGGATGACGGGTTGATCCTGCCGGAACTCAAAGGCGGTGGGCGGCTGGTCCTCGAAGCGGACATCCCTGCGCGCGGAACGATCTACGACCGCTATGGCGACCCGTTGGCGTACGAATCAGAGACCCTATCGCTGGGGATTGTTCCGGGCGAAATCGTCGATGAGGAAAGCCTGCTGCGTGAACTGAGTCGGCTGCTTCTGATGAATACCGAGACTATTCGCCTCAAATACGCGAGCGCTCTGCCGGACTGGTATGTTCCGCTGGGCGAGGTTTCGCGCGAAGAAGTGGGCAAGCGCTACGGCGTCTTGAGCGGCATGGGGGGCATTCGTATATCGAGCAACGAGGGCCGCACCTACTACGGCGGCGGAATAGCCTCGCACGTGATCGGCTACGTGGCGCAGGTGCCAAAAGAACAGCTCGACGAGTACCTGGCCAAGGGATACTTGGGCGACGAACTGGTAGGCGTGCAGGGCCTGGAGAGCTGGGGCGAGTCCTTCCTGGCCGGGACGCACGGGGGGACGCTTTATGTTGTGGCGGCGGACGGGCGCGTACTCTCGACATTGGCCCAGCGGACGAGCCAGCCGGCGCATGATATCTACACCACCCTCGACCGCTCGCTGCAAGCTCGCGTCGAACGCTATGCCTTCGGGCATCTCACCGGCGCGGCCGTGGCCCTCAGCCGAGATACCGGCGAAGTATTGGCCATGGTCTCCAGCCCGGGATTCGATTCGAACCTCTTCAATCTGGGTAACTTCAACAGCCAGTATCTCCTGCCCGAACTGCTCAACGACCAACGCGTGCCACTGCTCAACCGGGCCGCCCAGGGCCAGTACGCACTGGGTTCGGTCTTCAAGCTCATCACCATTGGTGGCGCGCTCCAGTCCGGAGCCTATACCGCGGCTTCCACCTATACGTGCGACGGCTACTTCCGCGAACTGCCGGGCCTCACCCTCGAGGACTGGACGGTGGCCAAGGATAAGCCGCCGCACGGGACGCTCAACTTGGTGCAAGGCTTGATGCGATCGTGCAACCCGTTCTTCTGGCATATCGGGCTGGATCTCTTCAATCGCGACCCATGGATCGTCCCCAACATGGCACGCGGGTACGGGCTGGGCAAACTAACCGGCATCGGGGTGATCGAGGAAGAGCCCGGGTTCATCCCAGACCCGGCCTGGAAAGTCGAACAAGGCGAGCCCTGGCTTGCTGGCGATGCGGTGAACATGGCCATCGGCCAAGTGCTGAACGTCACGCCGCTGCAAGTGGCGGATTTCGCTGCCGCGCTCGGCAACGGCGGCACCCTTTACCGCCCGCAGCTCGTGCGGTCGATCCAACACGGCGAAGATGAGCCCGTCTTCACTTTCGCGCCCGAGATCCGCGGCACGCTTCCGCTCAGCGCCGAAAACTTGGCGGTCATTCAGGAGGGCATGCGCGGTGTAACCAATGCCCCCGGCGGAACGGCACGGCCCACCTTCTATGGCTGGCCGGCCGTGGCAGGCAAGACCGGGACGGCGCAAGACCTGCCGCGCCTGCCGCACGCCTGGTTCACGGGCTACACCTTCCTGCAACGCAGCGACAAGCCCGATATCGCCATCGCCGTCATCGTCGAAAACACTGGCGAGGGGTCGGAGTACGCCGCGCCGATCTTCCGCCGCATCCTGGAGATCTACTTCTACGGTTCACCGCAGACACGCTACGATTGGGAGTCGGCCGTCGGCGGGCCGACGGTGACACCCACACTTCCGGGTACCGAGACGCCCTGAGTCGGCCAAACGCGCGCCACTGACCGCATCGGCCGCGAGTATTCGCGGCCGATTGCATTCTGGGAGAGGTCACGCGTCACTCGCTTGTGCGCCAGGCTGTCTTCCTCGCGGCCACAGGCCCAGGGCGACTCGCGCCGGGCTGGCGCGCGGTGTATCATCCATGCAACAGGGAGTGGCCCGGTCGCATGCCGCGGAGCACAGCCGCTGTGCCCCATGTCCCTGATACTCCATCGCTTTCCAGGGACATGGGGCACAGCCGCTGTGCCCCATGTCCCTGATACTCCATCGCTTTCCTGTTGTTGCTTCTCCCGCCACGGCAAGCCGGAGGCTTGCACGCGGGCCCACGCACTGGCCAGCCGCGGCTCCACCCGGCCGCGGCCACCACCCATCTGTCTGTGGAGGGCGCCATGGATTTCAACCTCACCGATGAACAACGCATGTGGCGTGACTCGATTCGCGCCTTTTGCGAGCGAATAGTCAAACCGCGCGCTCGGCACGTGGACGAAACCAGCGAGTTCAACTGGGAAGCTGTTTCCATGATGGGCCCCTTGGGTTTGCTTGGA
>MGOA01000161.1 GCA_001796965.1 Chloroflexi bacterium RBG_16_64_43 | reverse complement strand
TATCCGACCGGCGCCGTCGCGAAGAGCTGCGCATCCGCGATGACGTCACCCAGCGCGGACTCGCCCGCCGTGTTGGCGGCGCGGATGATATCGGCTGTGATCGAGCCGATCACCCGGTTGGCGAGAGGCGCCGAGATGGCCCTGTACTTCTCAATCAGCGCGGTCAGGGCAGGATCCTTCGCCACGTCCCGAGTCACGATCCGATTTGCTGCCGAGATGGAAATCACTTCGCCCGTGGCCCGATCGACCCGCATGTCCACATCCGTCACAATGCGCCCGTAGGAGCTTGCGCCGGTGACGACGCGTCCATCGATGACGCAGTTGTAGGCGTTGTGGGTGTGCCCGGTCATGAACAGGTCGACTTCGTCATCGGTTCGGTTGACGATATCCAGGATTGCGCCAGATGGGTTGATGCACATGTCATAGGATCCGGTCTGGGCACCGCCCTCGTGAATGAGGACCACGATGGCCTCAACACCCTTGGACTTTAGATAAGGGACAAGGGCATTGATCGTGTCGGCCTCGTCCAGGAACTGAAGGCCGGCCACTCCGGAAGGGGTGACGATGGTGGGAGTTCCTTCAAGCGTGACCCCGATAAAGGCCACCTTTGCTCCTTCGAAGCTGCGAATCTTGTAATCGGGGAAAAGCGTCTTGCCATTCTTTTCCTGCACCACATTGGCTGCCAGGAAACGGAACTCTGCCCCGTAGAAAGGATCGCCATCTTGACACCCGTCGATCGGGTGACAGCCGCCCTCTTGCATTCGACGCAACTCGGCTGCCCCCTCGTCGAACTCGTGGTTGCCCGTGGTACTGAAATCAAACCCCATCAGATTGAGCGCTTCAATTGTGGGTTCATCGTGGAAGAGCGCGGAGATCAGCGGGCTTGCCCCGATCGAGTCACCCACGGCGAGAATCACGGTATTTGGATTCGTCGCCTCCAACTGCATGAGGTGAGTCGCTAGATACTCAACTCCACCAGCGTTGACAGCCCCGATCCGACCCGAGGATCCCGAGGGAGGCTCGAGGTTTCCATGGAAGTCATTGATCGCCAGGACCTGGATGTCCACAGTCCCCGCAGGAGCGGAGGGGACGAGGGCAAGGGAAGACAAGGATATTGCAGCTGCCGCAATCAGGTGAGGAATACGATGACGCTTGAGAGCGCCTGTGTTCATGGGTCGCCTCCTTGGATGCGGAAAGGGTGCATCGATTGCGGGAGGATGCCAAGGATGTCTGTTGCCTCGACTCTGGGGGACCACCTCCGTTCTCTGGGCCACGGAGGATGCCTGCCGGCGGCCGTAGAGCGTACCCGTGGCCCCTGGTGCTCTTGACCTCGTTTGGCGACGCCCGCCACACAACGACAAACCGTCCACGCAGTGGCCGGTTTCGCTAGTGGCTCCCCGGAAGCGCGCCCGCGAGCTTCTCGGACGAGCGACCTCGCTTGCTTCCGGATCAGTGCCTCCACCCCAGGTCAACGCCGCGGTTCGCACAGGCTATCCGATAGAAGAATGCCTCCTCACGTGTGTCTGAAAGTGCCGGGGATCTCAATTGTGGACTGCCGTACAGGGCTGCCCAACTATAGCACGGGCGCGGACGCAGAGTCAACGACCATTAGGTCTTCTTCCTCCACCGGCCAGTGACAAACCGCACCAACCCAGAAAGGGAGCACGGATTGGGCAGAGTGGGCTGCAGGAGCGGGCTCTCCCTGCTTGCCCGTTCGGCAAACGACTACGTGAATAGGCGCACGAGCCGGTTGGCGCGACCCCCTCATCGGGCAAGGATGCGAGGCGCGAGGGCGACATTGGGCCTGCCCGCGTCTCTCGGGCGATGGGTTTCAGTTCCAATCAACCTCTTGCGCCCCTGGTAGTCGAGGGGAACCTTTTGCGTGGGCGTGGACGAGAGTGTGGCGATTCAGGGGGAGGATTGAGAGGTGGGGGAGGGGGGAATACCGGCCGGGCCGAGTTGATCGGCGATCGTGCGCATGGCCACAATCACATGATCTACATGATCCCACAGTTCGACGCCGAGATCCTTCGCCCCTTGCTCGATGTCCTCGCGGTTGACTCCCGCGGCGAAGGCGCGGTCCTTCCATTTCTTGCGCACCGAGGGCGGAGTGAGATCGGTCAGCGATCGCGAAGGCCGCACCAGCGCCACCGCGGCGATCAATCCCGTAACTTCGTCGCAGGCGAAGAGCGCGCGATCGCGCAAAGCGGCGCGCGGCACCCCGGTGTGCTCGGCGTGGCTGAGCACGGACTGAATGATGTCTTCGGGGACGCCCCGCGCGCGCAGGAGCGGGGCCCCATCCTGCGGGTGGTGCTCGAGCGTTGGATGGATCTCCCAATCGAAGTCGTGCAGCAAGCCGACGACGCCCCAGGCGGCTTCATCTTCGCCGAAGAGACGCGCGTAGTGACGCATGGCGGCTTCCACCGCCAGCATGTGGCGCACCAGGCTCTCGCTGGTGACGTACTCGCGTACGATGGCCAAGGCTTGGTCGCGTTCCATCAGTCAACTACGTGGGCGTGGTTCGCGCATGGCAATCGGTTGAAGCGGTCCGAGGATCGGCTGCGAGTGGAGAACGTGCAGGTCGAGCACGGCGCCGAGCGTGGCGGCAACTTCGCGCAGGCGCCAGTACAGGTAGGGGCCGCGGCTGTAGCGGCGCCGGTCGGCAGATACGCCTTGCGTGTCGATGCCCAGCTCGCGGCACGAGTAGACCGCCCGCGGCAGGTGATAGGCCTGGGTAACGGCGATGGCGCGTTTCACGCCGAACACGTAGCGCGCGCGATAGCAGGTGTCGTACGATCGGCGGCCCGCGAAATCGAGCACCAGCGCCTCTTCGGGAACGCCCAGGCGCAGCGCGAGTTGGCGCATGGCCTCCGGCTCGTTGTAACCGGGGTCGCTGTTGTCGCCGCTCAGCAGAATCTTCTCGACCACTCCTTGTTCGTAGAGCTCCACGGCGGTCGTGACTCGGTCGGCTAGGACCGGGGTGGGGGCGCCGCTGCGCCACAACCCTGCGCCGAATACGATCGCCACTGGCGCGGGCTCAAGTTCCTCGCCGGGCGCGCGCAAGTAGGGTCGCACCTGCCATTGCACGTAAAAGAATGGCGCGAAGAGGAGCAGGGCGAGCGCGAGGAGAACTACGGCGGCTAACAACACGGGTCTCGCCTTCTTACGAACGGTCAATCGCGGACTCCAATCGATGAATCGATCCGGGCTGCCCGGGGGCAGCTTTCGGGCAGGTGCGGATTGTAACATTGGGTCGGTTGCGGTTTCGCCATTCGGCATTCCGCGCGTCAATCCTGCAGAGTATAATTGCATAACTTGAAGTCCATGCCAATGGAACCAAGTCCCGACGGTGTTGGAATCGGAGATCCGACGTTAAGTTGATGGTGGCGCGAAGGAATTTTGGAAAGAAAGAGGGCCGGGGCTGCCCATGCGCGACGCCGCACGAAGCTCCCTCGCGTGGGCGATGTTCTTGTCGATGAGTCGCGGCACAGAGCGTGGGTTGGTCCCGCAAGGCAAGACGACACCTCTTGACGCTCCGTGCGCATGCTCGAGGCGCTGGCGGCAGTTTTTGGCGGAGTGCGATTCGTACCCACGGGGGGAGTCACGGCCGCCAACTTGCCCGCCTACCTCACGCTGCCTTCGGTCTTTGCCGTGGGGGGCAGCTGGCTGGTCTCAGGCAAGCTACTGGCCGCGGGCGCATTCGAAGAAGTGACCCGCCTTGCGCGCGAAGCGGTCGAGATCGTGGCGCGGGTGCGCGGTCCCGGAGGGCGGAAATGAGTGCACGGATCGTCACCTTCGGCGAGATCATGCTGCGCCTCAAGCCTCCCGGGTTTGAGCGGATCCTGCAATCGCCCGCCTTCGAAGCGACCTTTGGCGGCGGTGAAGCCAACGTGGCCTTCTCCTTGGCCCACTTCGGCCTGCCCGTGTCGTACGTGACGCTGCTCCCGGACAACCCGGTTGGCGATGCGGGTCTGGCCTTTCTGCGTAGCGCGGGGGTGGATACCTCGCACGTCGTGCGGCGCGGGGGGCGCATGGGGATCTACTTCCTCGAGGCCGGCGCCAACCAGCGACCCTCCGTGGTCTTGTACGACCGCGCCCATTCTGCGATTATGGATGCCTCCCCCGCCGAGATCGATTGGCCCGCGGTGCTGGCCGGCGCGGGGTGGTTCCATGTGACGGGGATTACCCCGGCTCTGAGCGCAGGCGCGGCCGAGATGACCCTCGAGGCGGTATCGGCGGCTCGCCGCTTGGGCCTGACCGTTTCCTGTGATTACAACTATCGCAAGAATCTGTGGAAGTACGGCAAGCGTGCGCCCGAGGTCATGCGCGACATCGTGAGTCAGGTGGATGTCGGCTTGGCCAACGAAGAGGACTGTCAACTCGCTCTAGGCATTTCGCTGGAGGGCAGCGAAAGCGTGGCCGCCGTCGAGCGAGGAGAAATCCGCAGCGAGCACTATCGCTCGCTGTGCGAGATGGTGTTGGCCGCCTTCCCAAACCTGAAGATGCAGGCGATTACGTTGCGCGAGAGTTTCAGCGCAAGCCACAACGGGTGGTCGGCCTGCCTGCACGACCGCCGATCCTTCTTTCATGCCCCGCGCTATGAGGTGGGAGCAATCGTAGACCGCGTGGGGTCGGGGGATGCTTTCGCCGCCGGGATGATCTACGGGCTGACGACCGGCATGGCAGCCGAGGAGGCGCTGCGCTTTGCCACAGCCGCCTCGTGCCTCAAGCATTCCATCCCAGGAGACTTCAACCTGAGCACGGTGGATGAGGTGAAGCGTCTGGCGCAGGGCGAGGCCTCGGGCCGCGTGCAGCGTTGAGGCGACCGCGCAGCGCGCAGGAAAACGTCGACCGGCCCGTGAGGGCCGGTCGTGATTTCAGGGAGGGGATCGGACGATTTCACCAGCGCGTGAGTGCCGAAGCGGGGAGTTGAACCCCGACGGCCTTACGGCCACTGCGCCCTGAACGCAGCGCGTCTGCCATTTCCGCCACTTCGGCAACAGGCCGGATTCTACGCGGATTCAGCGATTTGTCAACGGCGCGATGCATCGGTATTGGTAATGCGACGCATCCATTCACATTGCGATGCGGCCGAATGCAGAGAGCCCTGGGCTGATTGCCCTGGTCGCTGCATCGCGCCGAGGCTTGAAAACGATCAGGCTATATCAATTGCGAAGTGCAACACGGACATCGTGTGGCCTTGAGCGGGATGCTCGAGAGGCAGTGAGGGCAGTCCCGGGTTGTCGCCGGTGCCGCGGGTGCCGGCTTCGGGCTGAGCCGGTTGACTTGCCTGACGAGCAAGAAGATGACCAAGGCCACCAGAACGAAATCGATGATCGTATTCAGGAAGAGTCCGTAATTGATCGTGGGGGCCCCGGCCGCTTGGGCCTCTGCCAGCGAGGCGAATCTAACGCCTGTCAAGCTGACAAACAGGCTGGCGAAATCCACCCGCCCGAGCAGCAGCCCGACGGGCGGCATGATGACATCCTTCACCAGCGAAGTGATGATCTTGCCAAACGCCCCGCCGAGGATGATGCCGATGGCCAGATCGAGCATATTGCCGCGCATTGCGAATGCCTTGAATTCCTTGATCATGGCGGTCCTCCAATTGAACTTGGGCTTGCAGGCGAGAGTCACAATTGGCGCTGAGTGTCGGGCGTTTCGGCGCCCCTCGAAGGGATTATAGACTTGGCACCGTTGAGGCGGGGGGCACGGAGAACCACGCGCAGGCATTCGAAATCGTCATGGCTGAGGGCGAATCTGTAAAGCTCGCCGGGTATAATGGCGCAACCCCGCTGGCCGGGTGCTCCCATGGGCAAAGCCGAATTCTCAATTGTCAGCGCTCCCCGCTTCAACGTGGCCGGGCCCGTGCGATGGATTCTCTCGCACGCCCTGCGCTACCCGCTGTTCCCCCTGGTGATGATCCTGGCGGCGATCGGAAATAACACGGCCTTCGGCTATGTCCAGGTGTTCGTGGGGCAGGCCTTCGACGTGATCACGACCCCGGGCTGGTCGACGGCCGCCCTCGCCGCCGTCGCGCTCGCCGTTCTGGTCGCGGCGCTCAGCCAGGGCGTGACCGGGCTCTTGCGCAATTACGCCGCCGAGTTCATGGCCCAATCGCTCGAGCGAGACGCGCGCGACGAGATGTACCTCAACCTGTTGGGCAAGAGCCAGACCTTTCACGGCCGCCAGCGCGTGGGAGATGTCATGGCGCGAGCGACCAACGACGTGCGTTCGCTGAACTATATGGTCAGCCCGGGATTGATGTTGATCACCGACTCGCTGATGAACACGATCATCCCCATCCTCCTGATCGGGCTGATCCACCCGCGGCTGTTGGTCGTCCCGCTGGCCTTTCTGGCCGTTCTGGTGATCACTCTTATCGATTACAGCCGGCGTCTGAGCCCGGTCACGCTGGCCATGCGAGATCAATTCGGTGTGATGAACGCCGGGCTGGCCGAGGCCATCGCGGGGATTGAGGTGGTCAAGGCCAACGTGCGGGAGCGATATGAGTGGGATAAGTTCACGCACAATGCGCGCCTCTATCGCAACCACTTCGTGCGCCAGGGCGAAATCCAGGCCATGTATCTGCCAATGCTGGGCTTCTCCATAGCCTGGGCGGCGGGGTTCTTCCACGCGCTCACGATCTGGCGCGAGGGCACGATCACTCTCGGACAAGTCGTCGCCTTCATCGGACTGATGGGCGGGTTGCGCTTTCCCACTTTCATCTCGCTCTTCTCCTTCGATTTGGTCCAGCTTGGGGTGGCAAGTGCCCGACGGATTCTGGCGTTGATCAACGCGACGACGGATCTGGACGAGAACTCGCGCGGCGTCGCTCGCCGCATTCGCGGCGAGGTCGTTTTCGACGCGGTGGGCTTCCACCACGAAGGCAGACCAGTGCTGCGCGAGGTGAGTTTCGTCGCCCGTCCTGGAGAGACGATTGCCATCGTCGGCCAGACCGGCTCGGGCAAGACCACTCTCACGCGCCTCATCAATCGCATCTACGATGCCGACGCCGGGCGGGTGCTGGTGGACGGAGTGGATGTGCGCGAATGGAGCATCGACTCGCTCCGTTCCCAAATCTCGACCATCGAGCAGGACGTGTTCCTCTTTTCGCGCACGATCGCCGAGAACATCGCGTTTGGGGTAGCGGAGGCGACGCCGGAGGCAATCGAACGCGCCGCGCGCGAGGCGCAAGCGCATGAGTTCATTCTCTCGTTTGCCGAGGGCTACCAAACGATGGTCGGTGAACGGGGGGTGACGCTCTCCGGCGGCCAACGCCAGCGCATCGCGATCGCCCGCGCCTTCCTGACCGACCCGCGCATTCTCGTGCTGGACGACAGCACCAGCGCCATCGACAGTGCCACCGAAGATGAGATCCAGCGGGCCATGCACCGCATCAGCCGCGAGCGGACGACCTTCCTGATTACTCACCGCCTCAGCCAGATCCGCTGGGCGGATCGAATTCTGGTTCTGCAACGTGCCGAATTGGCGGATCAGGGGACCCACGAGGAACTGTTCGCGCGCAGCGCCGATTACCGGCGCATCTTCGCGCGTTACGATTGAGGCGGATGGCGCATGGGCTTCATTCTCGACGGACTTGAAACCGAGGCTTACGACCGGACGTACCGCGACCGGGATCTGACGCGGCGCGTGCTCGGGTACTTTCGCCCCTTTCGGGCGCAGGTCGTGCTCGTCGCAGCCAGCCTGGCGCTCAACTCGGTGGCAGGTTCGGGCGGACCGATCATCATCTCGCGTTCGATTGACGTGTTGGTCGGCGACCCCTCTCTGGCGAGGATGGCGGCGCTGAGCGCACTGGTGCTGGCTGTGGGCGGCCTGGCCTGGGCCAGCAACTTCATCCAGCAACGCGTATCCGCGCGGGTGATCGGCGATGTGGTGCTGCGCTTGCGGCAGGATGTCTTCGCTGCGACGGCCAGCCACGATCTTTCGTTCTTTGAGGAGCATGCCTCGGGCAAGATCGTCAGCCGCATCACCTCCGACACCCAGGATTTCTCGGATGTCGTCTCGCTGGTGGTCAATCTCATCAGCCAGGTGTTGTTGGTGGGCTTCTTGCTAGTGTGGCTGATGCGCGTTCACGCGGGCCTCACGCTTCTGCTGTTGCTGATGAGTCCGGTGGCCGCTGTGATTGCGCTCAGCTTCCGGCGCATCGCGCGGGCGGTCACCCAGCGCGCACGGAGGGTGACGGCCAAGATCAATGCACAAATCCAGGAATCTATCTCGGGGATTATGGTGGCCAAGGCCTTCCGCCAAGAGCACGCCATCTACCAGACCTTCGCGGCGAACAACCGCCAGGCGTATCGCGTGGGTTTGCAGCGCGGGCTGACCCTGGTCACGATCTTCCCCATCATGGGCATCGCCTCGGGTCTGGGGGTGGCGCTGCTCATCTTCTTGGGCGGTCTGCGCGTGCAAAGCGGAGCCATCTCTCCCGGCAATTGGTACCTTTACATGCAAGCCGTCAGCTTCTTCTGGTGGCCGCTGATGAACATCGCCTCGTTCTGGAGCCAGTTCCAGGATGGCCTTTCGGCATCGGAGCGGGTCTTTGCGCTGATCGACGCCGAATCCAAGGTTGTTCAGCGCGGCGCCGAGCCGGTCGAGATGCTTGCAGGCCGCATCACGTTTCGTCATGTGAGCTTCACCTACACCGGCAAGGAAACCGTCCTGCCCGATTTCTCGCTCGATATCCGCGCCGGCGAAAGCGTTGCCCTGGTGGGGCATACCGGCGCAGGCAAGAGCTCGGTCGCCAACCTAATCGCCCGCTTCTACGAGTACCAGGGAGGAGAGCTGCTGGTGGACGGGCAGGACATACGCCAACTCGACTTACGGGACTATCGGCGACACATCGGACTCGTGCCCCAGGATCCGTTCCTCTTCTCGGGAACAGTGCGTGAGAACATCCACTATGGGTGCGAGCAGGCCAGCCCGGCCGAAATCGTGGCCGCGGCCATGCGCATCAGCAACGGCGATTGGATTGCCGACTTGCCGGACGGCCTGGACAGCGATGCCGGTGAGCGCGGGGCGAACCTCTCCATGGGTCAACGTCAACTGGTGGCGCTGGCGCGCGTGCTGCTCAAGAATCCACCGGTCCTGATCCTGGATGAAGCGACGGCGAGCGTGGATCCCTTCACCGAGGCGCAGATCCAGGAAGGGCTGGAGCAGGTACTGCGCGGTCGGACATCGATTGTGATTGCCCACCGCCTTTCGACCGTGAAGCACGCCGACCGCATCGTGGTCATGGACCATGGAAAGATCATCGGAGAAGGAAGCCACGCGGGCTTGATGGCGCAGGGTGGGCACTACGCGGAGCTCTACAGCACGTATTTCCGACACCAATCGCTGGAGGCCCTTAACCGGCCTGTGTGGCGTCGCGAAGGGAGCCCGGCCTCATGAGCAAGCGAATCCAGGACTCATGGCCGCGATGTGCCACCGCCACGGTCCGGCCCTTCAATCGGGTGGCCGAAGGACCTGTATACAAAGGAGGCGCGGGAGCGCTGGGCACCTACGCCCGCGTAGCCTTGGTTGGCGGCCTGCTCACGGCCATCTGCAGTGGCCCCGTTCGGGATGCTCGCGCCGACATTGCGCCCCCTGATCAACCGCCAGGCAGCAGCCTGGCTCCGGATGCCGAACTCACCAACGTCGTCATGCTGTCGGAGAGTGTGCTGCTGACGGTGCAGTCGACGCCCTGGGGCGGCGCCCTCACTGCCGAGGAAGAGAATCGAGGGGTAACGCGTGATTGGGCGAGGGTCGAGGCCCACTTCGTCATGCGGAACACGGGAACGCAGAGCGA
>MGOA01000160.1:7173-10029 GCA_001796965.1 Chloroflexi bacterium RBG_16_64_43 | reverse complement strand
ATGCCTCGCCAATACCAGGATTCCTCGAGATCGTCTCGCGTGTTGAGCACTTGGTCGGCCAGGTCGATGACCTCTTGATATCGCCCGCTGTAATAGTACGCGAAGTAAGGTCCGGTCTGATACCACAGCATGCGCCACGGAAGGCCCGCGTAACGTGCTTCGTCGTAGGCCGTTGAGGCCGGGCCATAGTCATTCACATTGACCAGGCTGGTACCCAGGTTGAACCAGGCGAACGCCAAGTCCTGACCGGTCAACTGTTCCGTCTCGATTAAGGCGTTGTTGATGGCCAGCGGCTGGTTATAAGCTTCGTCCCCGTTGGGACCCAGAAGTCGACGGACTTCCTCGTTTCGCTCGGGAGGGTAAACCACGAGGTAGACGTAGTTGAACGCGCGCCAACCGGAAAGTGTCGCCTCATAGGCCACGGCGTGATCCGGCCCGATGAACGAATCCTGGGCGATGAAATGCCCGGCAGCATCGTCGTAGCCCGTCAGCAGGTTGTAGTGCCCCATCCAGCCATACTTCCTCTCGACGTCGCTTTCGTTGAAGCCCTTCTCGACGATCGGCGGGAAGCCGGCCGCGATCAGCCGCTTAAGATCGGTGAGCGTGCCCGCAGAGCGGATTACCACAGCGAAGTCGGTGTGGTCCAGAACGTAGCGCGCCAGCTCGTAAGGCATCACATTGCGGTCGTTTTGCATGGGCTTGAGCGCGGCGGCCGTATCCACCTGGCTGCCCGTCCAGCCCCAGAAGTGGAGGGTCATCGAGAGTGTGGCCGGACCGCAGTTGTTGAACAGTTGCTTTTCGTAGCGCGGCGGGTCGAGCACAACCCTGGCAGGAAGCGGCGCGAAGGTTGGGCTGGGAGAAGGGGTGGGCGCAACGGGCGTCGCCTGCACGGTAGGGCTGGGTATGGGCGAGAGAGCGGTGAGTGTCGCACGCGCACTCTCCACGGCGCGCGGGTCGGGTGTCGATAGCGTTTCCGGAAACGGGAAGAGGAACCGGCGGACTTCGGCGCCATAGACGTCCAATCGCCATGCCAGACGATCGTGAATGTAGGGAATCTGGTAGGCGATCAGCAGGTCGAAAGCCAGCAAGCCGACGACCAGCAGCGGCAAGAGCCAACGCCGCACGCGCGGAGAGGAGAACATGCGCGGATTATATCGCCCGGGATGAGCAGAGCCGGATTCCCGATCGGTGCCGAGGCGAGGGACGGGCTAGGGCGTAGCTCCGATGGACTCCAGCGCCGCGTGCGCCTCAGCCGATCGCGGATTCTGGGCGAGGGCCTGACGGAAGTCGGCGACCGCTCCCAGGCGATCACCTTGGCTGAAGCGTGCCCAGCCGCGCCAGATGAGCGACTCCTCGAGCTGGGGCGTGCGGCGCAGTGCGGCATCGGCCAAATCGATCACCTCTTGATAGCGTCCCACGTTGTAGTAGGCGCGGTAGGGGCCGAATTGATACCAGATCATGCGCCAAGGCAGGCCCAACGTGCGCGCCTGGTCGAAGGCGGTTGCCGCTTCTGCAAAGCGGTCGAAGTAATTCAGGTTCGACCCGAGGTTCCACCAGGCAAAGGCGTTCTGTGGATCGGCCTGGGTCTCGTCCTGAGCTGTTGCCAGAGCCTGCAGGCGATTGCTGCTTTCGTCCGCGTCCGGCCCGAGCAAGGCTTGCACTTTGGCCTGGTCCTCCGGCAGATAGACCAGGATGTAGAGACGATTGAAACTCTGCCAGTAGGTATCCAGCGTCGAGTACGCAACGGGCTGATCGGCCGCAACGAAGGAGTCCTGGGCGGTGAACGTCTGAGCCTCATCGTCGTATCCGGTCAGGAGCAGATAATGCCCGGCCCATCCGTATTCCGGGATGTCGGTTCCCTTTTCGACGATCACCGGCAAGCCGTTGGCCAAGATGTGTTTGAGGAGCCGGATGTCACCGCCTACGCGGAAAGTGGCCTGCAGCCAGCCGGCTTGGGATTGGACGTAGTAGACCATTTCGTCCCAGCGCATGTTCTTGTCGCGCCGGTTGGGCTTGAGGGCCTCGGCGATCGTGTATTGATCACCCTGCCAACCGAACATACGCAAGGTCATGGCCAACGTGGCTGGGCCACAGTTGTTCCAATCCTGGTTCTCCCAGGCAGGTGAGGGCAGCGAGGCGGAAGGCCCGGGCTCAACAAGGTTTACGCTCTCCTGTGTAGGGATCGCGGTAGAAAGGGGCTCGTCGGGCGGCCCGAGCTGTGCGGGGGCCGGAGTTCCCGGCGTGACGCTGACCCCTGCCGCCCCGCCCGGGGCCGGCGTCGGCAGCACATCGCCTGGGTAGAGCACGGCGCGCACGCGCGCCAGGGCAATGTCGAGGCGCCAATCGAGCCGGCGCTGCACACCCGGCATCTGGTATGCCCCTGCGGCAACCGCGAGAACGGCGACAAATCCGAGAATGAACCAGGGCCACCGCGCGGGCCGACGTCGGGCGGTACGCATGCGCGCGATTTTACCCCACGGGTGTTAGCCGAAGAAAGGTCGAGGTGGAGAGATGTCGGAGCGGGGGCGTGTGAGAAGGCGACCGAATTGCCCAAACGGTTCAACTACCCTGAGAGGGCCGGCTGACCGCGGGCTCCTTGGAGGAAGGAAGCCCGCCGCAATGTGCCGGAGTGACCTGCGCATCGCGCAGATCCGCTTCGCGCAGGTCGGCCCCGCTCAGGTCCGCGCCGGTCAGATCGGCACCAAGCAAATCAGCCCAGCGCAGATCAGCGCCCTGCAAGCCTGCGCCGCGCAAGTTGGCGCGCACAAACTTGGCGGCGCTCAAGTTGGCCGTGCTAAGTATGGCCGCCTGCAATTGTGCACCGCTCAGATCGGCCCCGCTCAGGTTGGCGCTGCC
>MGOA01000160.1:0-7164 GCA_001796965.1 Chloroflexi bacterium RBG_16_64_43 | reverse complement strand
CAGATCAGCCCAGCGCAAGTCGGCCTCGGTCAGATCGACTCCAGGCAGCCACAACGGACCGGGGCGGTTCAGCAGATCGAAGATTTGCGCGCGGCTGAGCTCTGCCATGCTGGTCTTCTCCCCTATGCATCGGCCGGAGCTGGGAGCGGGGCGCGTTGTCTCGCGCCCCGCTCGGCACAGCGCAGCAGGCTACGGTGTGGAAGGCAGGGCCTCGCCATGGCGGACACCAAGCATCAGCACGAACGCGATGACGAAGAAGAACGGTGCGATGAGAAAGATGAGATTGTAATTGTTGCCCGTCCGCTCAATGACCTGGCCGTTGGCGATGGGCCCGGCGATGGCCGCCACGGTCGAGAACAGGTAATACAAGCCGGTGGAGGTGCCGGCCTGATCCTGCCGGGCGGTGTCCAGCACCATGGGCAGCGAGTTGACGTTGACCAGCGCCCAGGCCATCCCGCCCAGGCCAAGAGCCACGGCGATGACCGCCATCACCGGGATGAAGAAAGCAATGACCAGGAGCACCGAGAAGATCGCCAACCCCCACAGGATGGTTCGTCGGCGTCCGACCCGCGCGGCGATGAAGCCGCTGGGCAGGGCAAAGATGATGAAGGTGAGGTTAGCTACCCCCATCAGGATCCCCGCCAGGCTGGGTTTGACATGCAGGACGTTGACCCCGTAAAGCGAGAAGAAGGTTTCGATGGCGTTAAAGCCGACAAACCAGCAGAAGATCGCCAGGAGCAAACGCAACAGCGAGCCGCGGTTTCCTTGCGGCAGGCGGCGCAAGCGGGTGACCAGGAAGAGAATGAAGCCGGCGGCCATGATCAGATAGCCCAGGCCCTTGACCAACTCGCCGCGTAAACCCTCCAGCCACCAATTGCCCAGGCCCCACACCAACAGGGAGACCACCAGCAAGATCACGCTGGGCAGCATGTCGTTCAGTTCCTGAGAATCCGCGGCGGTCGCCATGGGCTCGCGCGGTTCGCGGATGGCGAATATGACGATCAAGATAGCAATGACGGTCAGCGCCGCTCCCAGCCAGAAGGGCAGCCCGGGGTTCACATCATAGAGCAGACCGCCGCCGATGTAAGCCAACACTCCGCCCACCCCGCCCATCAGGTTGATGATCCCGTTGGCTTGGCTGCGCAGCGGCGAGGGAACCAGATCCGGCATGAGGGCGATCACCGGAGTGCGGTACAGCGCCGCGAAGAGCAGCATGACTGCGATGGCCGCGATGAACTCGGAGAAGGTGCGAGCGTTGGGGATGAACGCGAAGGCCACAGCGGCAAGCGGCGCGCCGATTAATAGATAGGGCATGCGCCGCCCCAGCCGGGTGCGCGTGCGGTCGCTGACAACGCCGATCATCGGCTGGATGAAGAGGGCCGCCATGTTGTCCAATGTCATCAGGAACCCGATCGCCGCTGCTCCCAGCGAAAAGCGGGTCTGCATGATCACTGGAACATAGGTGTTGTAAACGCTCCACAGGATCGAGGTGCTGAGGAAACCGAAACCAAGGGTGAAGATCTGTCCGTAGTTCAGGCGAGGTTTGGCGTCCATGTGACCTCCCGAGGGGATTAGCACTTCGGCGCGCCTGTTCCCGCTGGGCGTGCCGTGCCATGGAGTATAGCCCGAGGGCCTGCGCGGAGCAAATCCGCAAGCCGCCACGCTCGATCGACAGCGAATCAGAGCATCGCGCAGGGTATAATCGCAGCGTGCTGGGCCTTACACTTCCCGACCTGCTCTCGCGTCTCATCACGCTTGTCGTGGCGCTCACCTTTCACGAGCTGGCGCACGCGCTGGTCGCCACGCGTCTGGGAGACCCGACTGCGGCCCAACTCGGGCGACTGAGCCTGAACCCATTGCGCCATCTCGACCCGTTGGGTTCGCTGATGCTGGTGGCCGTGGGCTTCGGCTGGGCCAAGCCAGTGCCGGTCAACCCCATCAATCTGTGCCCGGGTCCACGGGCCGGGATGGGTATCGTCTCGGCGGCGGGTCCAACCGCCAACTTGCTGCTCGCCGCGCTGGCGGCGCTGCCCTTCGCGCTGGGCCTTGTCGGGCCGGAATTCGTCCCGCGCACGCGCCTCCTTCCCACGCCGGCCTTCTTCCTCACCCAGTTCATCGTCATCAACATCATCCTGGCCGTCTTCAACCTTCTGCCGCTTGCCCCGCTCGACGGCGAGAAGGTGGTGGGCTCCTTCTTGCGCGGGGCGGCCGCCCGCACTTACGACCAACTGCAGCGCTACGGCCCGATCATCCTCATACTTCTAGTCTTTGCCCTGCCACTTGTGGGCCTCGACCCCATCTCGTGGATTATCCGCGGCATTGGCCAGGTGCTCTTCTCGTGGCTCGTCTCGTGGGGAAGTTGACCCGCGGCCGAAGTAGGGATCGACCGCCAAGGCGAATAACGTGACACCTCCTGCCTCTCCCATCGGTAAGGTGACGCTGATCGGTTTGGGCACGCGCGGCACCGCGCTTGGGCTGGCTCTGGCCAAGCCGGAGTTGAATTTGCGTGTCGTGGGATGCGATCGCGACGCGGGCGCCGCCACGCGTGCTCTCGCACTTGGAGCAATCCACCACGTGGAGCGCGACCTTGGGCGCGCATGTGATGAGTCAGACCTGGTCGTGCTGGCTGTGCCCTATCTCGAAGTACGCTCTGTCTTGGAAGGCATCACCCCGGCACTCAAGGTGGACGCGGTGGTAGTGGAGACCGCGCCGCTCAAGACGCCCACCTTCGAGTGGGCCGCCCAGGCCATGCCGCGCGACCGCCATCTGGTCGGCGCGTATCTCATTGTCAGGAACCCACCTCCCGAGCCGCCGGCGTCGCTTTTCGAGGGCGCGCTGATGGTCATCGTGGCCCCGCGCGGAATGGACGGCAGCGCACTGGAGTTCAGCACACGCTTGGCGCCTGCTCTGGGGGCCTCGTCCTTCTTCGTAGACCCCGATGAATTCGACGGCTTGATGGCCGGGACTCGGCACCTGCCACTGCTACTCTCGCTCGCCTGCTATCGCGCCGTAGCCGACGTGCCGGGTTGGCGTGACGGCCGGCGGGTCGCGGGCGACGCATTTGCCGGAACCACCTCGCTTCTCACGAGCCTGGATGCACCGCGCGCAGCAGCGGAGCTGGCCGCCAATCGCGAGAATCTTGCGCGCCGCCTCAGCCTCGCCCAGGAGCAGTTGGAGGAATTGCGCCGCATCCTGGCCGGCGACGAAGCGCAAGCCGCGGAGAAGTTGGAGGCCTTGCTGCGCAAAGCCATCGAGGGCCGCCGGCAGTGGATGCAGGACCGGAACGATCCTTCGCGCGAGCGCCCTGAACAGCGTCCGGAGATACCCTCGGTGCGCGATAACTTCGCCCGCATGTTCGGCCTGGGGAAGGACAAGCGGGACCTCACCCATGGCACAAAGGGCGGTTCGACGGCAGACAAGCCGTGAGCGGCGAACCCAAGCTGCCGGAGACCATCTGCTGCTACATCGTACAGTGCGCTGATGGCACGCTGTACACGGGTTGGACGGCCGATATCGAGCGGCGCGTGCGCGATCACAACGCCGGGCGCGGTGGGCGCTACACCCGTGCGCGCCGGCCGGTGAATCTGATCTACACCGAGCCTCAACCCGATTCGCGCACCGCGCGCCAGCGCGAAGCGGCTCTCAAGCGGTTGCGACGAGAGGCGAAGCTGGCCCTGGCGGATGTGTCGGATGAACCGCCGCCCATTGAACCGCACGCCGCGCCCCGTCAGTTCATCTATCATCTCCTCCCGCAGGCCGATTGGGATCGGGCGCGTGCTACCGGGATCTACGCACCCGCTGCCCTGGCTGGCGATGGATTCATCCATTGTTCAACGATCGCTCAACTGGCCGGGGTCGCAGAGCGCTACTTCGCCGGCCGGGCGGACGTTGTGATCTTGCGCATTGATCCGGCGCGCTTGACTGCTCCCGTGCGCTACGAGCCGTCGGAACCGGGTCAGGTCTTTCCACACCTGTATGGCGCCCTCGAGCTTGAGGCCGTGACGGAGAGCCGGCGGCTGGACTTTGACTCCGATGGCCGCACGCTGCTGCCGGCGCAGTGGCGCCCTCGCGAGAAAGGATGATCATGGCTCATCGCCTGCAGTGGATTGATGATGAAATCGCCAACTTGACTTCCAGCGGCCTCTATAATCGCATTCGCACGCTCTCCTCCGCGCAAGGGGCCTACCTTACGGTGGATGGCCGGCGGGTGCTCAACTTCTGCTCCAATAACTACCTCGGGCTGGCCAATCATCCGCGGTTGGTGGAGGCGGCGCGCGCGGGCGTGACGCGCTACGGTGTGGGCCCGGCTGCGGTCCGCTCCATCGCCGGCACGACCGAATTGCACCTCGAGCTCGAGCGGCGCCTGGCCAAATTCAAAGGCTCGGAAGCGACCATCACTTTCCAGAGCGGGTTCACCGCCAACCTGGGCGCCATCGCCGCCCTGGTCGGAAACGAAGACGTCATCTTCTCGGATGAACTCAACCACGCGAGCATCATCGATGGATGCCGTCTCTCGGGGGCCAAAGTTGTACGCTATGCACACGCCCAGGTGGACGATCTGCGGCGCGTCCTCAAGGCGCAACGCGCTTCGTTCCGCCGCGCTCTGGTCATCAGTGACGGGGTGTTCAGCATGGACGGCGATGTGGCCCCGCTCCCGGATATCGCTTCGGCGGCGCACGATCACGAGGCCATGCTCATGGTGGATGACGCACACGGTGAAGGCGTCCTGGGCCGCGGCGGCCGGGGAATTGTCGACCACTTTGGGTTGCACGGCCAGGTGGATGTGGAAGTGGGGACGCTCTCCAAAGCCTTTGGGGTCGTGGGCGGGGTGGTGGCCGGTTCGCCCGCCCTGGCCGACTGGCTGCGCCAACGCGGCCGACCCTTCCTCTTTTCCTCGGCCATGACCATCCCGGATGTCGCCGCCTGCCTAGCCGCGATCGATCTGCTCGAGTCGTCAACCGAATTGGTCGATCGATTATGGGAGAACGCGCGCTTCTTCAAAGGCGAGATGCAGCGCCTGGGATTCGATACCGGCCGCAGCACAACCCCTATTACGCCGATCATGCTGGGTGAGGCGACCCTGGCCCAGGAGTTCAGCCGCAAACTCTTCGAGGCGGGGGTGTTCGCGATGGCCATCGGCTACCCCACCGTGCCCAAGGGCACGGCGCGCATCCGGGTGATGATCTCGGCCGCGCATGGGCATGACGACCTCGAAAAGGGGTTGGGGCTCTTTGCAAGCGTGGGCCGGACGCTGGGCGTGCTGCCGGCATAGCCGCCGGCATCGTGCCCATTGGGCTGGCTTCCGTCGAACCTCCTCGGCGGTGTCCACGCGCGCCTCGCACACCAGACACCCGAAACTGAAGGACAATCGATGGCCCGTTCAAGCGGCGGGATGATGCGGGTCGATTCTTGCCGCCGCCACGACGTCGCCAAATGGAGGCGTGTTCCCCTCCCACGGTTGTGTGAGAGGAACACCACCGCTTGGGTTGGCTCGTCGGCGCGATGGATAAGACTGTGGTGGTGGACTTAAGGTTGTCGGGCCCGCGTGAGCGGGCCCGACAACAACCACCTTGGAGGGAGAGGGAGGAGAGAAATGCTAAGCGCTTTCGCGCTCTCTCTGGTCAAGTTCGATGCGATGATAGCCCGTGGGTCATGACGGCGACAGTGATACGTGTCACGATTGTGACTGGCACCCTGGATGAGAGTTGAAGCCTGGCCACAAGGTTGACCTTGATTCTTTCGCTCATTCCTGGGCTTGTGCGATCAGCACGCGGTGGTCCGCAACGGCATCGCCTCCTCGAGTGACGAATAGCACATCTTGCCACCTCAACCTATACAGGATCGTGTCAATTGGCAGATTGTTTGGGAGGGCCATTCCCCACAGGTCAACTATTCGACTTGGCGAATGCCAACATCCAATACTGCACCCAGCCATTGGCCAAGCACACTTGGAGCGCCGTTCCGCCTCTCAGGCTGTCTCGCCAGCCGGCCCGCAGGGGCGAGGCCGCGAGCAGCAACTGCATGGCAAGCACCGGCTGCGGAATCGGTCGCAGGAAGGGCGTCAACGCGTGGCGGCGCACCAGACGCAGACCTGCCTCAGAAGCGATCGAAGTGAGAGCGTCGACGGTGGTGAGGTTCGACAAGTGCCAGCCCTCGGCGAAGCGCGATGTCCATCGCGCGGCAAGGGCGGCGCCTCTATCTTTGTCCGTGAGGTAATCGTCAACCAGAATCAGCCGGCCGCCCTCTGCGAGGCATGCCGCGGCCTGACGCACAAGGCGCGCTACATCCGATGCATGACTGAAGGACTCAATCGCATAGGCACCCACGGCGCTCGGCAGTGCTGGAAGGTTATGGAAGTCGGCTTCGATGAAGCGGCAGCGCTGCACCAGGCCGCGGCGGCGCGCGGCATGCTGGGCGAGACGCACTTGGGTGGGGCTGATCGTAATGCCGGTGATTGTCACATCGAAGTTGGCCGCCAGCCACAGCGCGCTGCCCCCCACGCCGCAACCGAGGTCGAGCACGTGTGGCAGCGGATCCCCACCTGCATCGCCACTTGTCGGAGCCAATCCCAGCTCGCTGGCGATCTGCGCCTCAACGAAGTGCAGCGCGTCGGCTCGCCGACGGACTCCATGCGCCCACACCGGTCGGTGTAGTACGGCCTCGCCGCGGCCCATGCCCAAGGCCGACATCCACAGCGTATTGACCTCGTAGTAGCGCCGCACAGCCTCAAGCGAGCGCTGGTGGGAGCTGGTGGCTGCACGTTCATGCCCAGCGTCATGGTCGCGTGGTGGCATGTTCCCTTGGCCTACCTTCTCCTGCGAGAGAAGGCAGGCTGATGATACACCGGGATCCCGGGTGTCAGTTGCCGGCGCGGATCAGCGCGCCGAGGGGAGGCGGAGCCAGAGTCACCAACTCACGGGGAAGGACATTCTCAGGCGGTGTGCGTGGTCATGATTGCAGGCGATTCATCCCAAACGCCTGGAGGTCGATGGCCGCAATCGGGGCAGGTGGCTTGCGCCGTCAGGCGGTTATCGAGGATGAGATAGCCGCGGCGCCGGATGAGCAGGCTGTGGCAGTTCGGGCAGTGGGTGCTCTCAAGATCACCGACGCGCCCAGGTAGGTTTCCGGCGTAGACGAATCGCAGGCCGGCCTCCTGCCCGATTT
>MGOA01000159.1:29553-31414 GCA_001796965.1 Chloroflexi bacterium RBG_16_64_43 | reverse complement strand
CATCTGGCCGCCCAAAGCCACGTCAAAGTGAGCTTCGAGATGCCCGAGTACACCGGTGATATCGGAGGGTTGGGCACCGTGCGCCTGCTTGAGGCGATTCGCGAGACCGGACCGAAGTGCAAGTTCTACCAGGCGTCCTCGAGTGAAATGTATGGGCGCGCCAAAGAAGTGCCGCAGAATGAGAACACGCCCTTCTATCCGCGCAGCCCGTACGCCTGCGCCAAGGTGTATGCCTTCTGGACCACGGTCAATTACCGCGAGGCCTACGGCATCCATGCCTGCAACGGCATTCTCTTCAACCACGAAAGCCCGCGCCGCGGCGAAACTTTCGTCACCCGCAAGATCACCCGCGCGGTGGCACGGATCGAGGCGGGCGTGCAGAAGAAGCTGTTCCTGGGAAACCTGGAGGCCCGCCGCGACTGGGGTTACGCGCCGGAATACGTCGAGGCCATGTGGCGCATGCTGCAGCAAGACACGCCCGACGATTATGTCATTGCCACGGGCGAAAGCCACTCGGTGCGTGAGTTCGGTGAGGAGGCCTTCGCCTATGCCGGGCTCGATTGGCAGGCGTGCGTCGAGGTCGACACGCGCTACTTCCGCCCCTCGGAGGTGGACGCGCTGCGCGGCGACGCAAGTAAAGCGCGTACCGTCCTCGGCTGGAAGCCGAAGACGGGCTTCCGCGAACTGGTGCATCTGATGGTCGATGCCGATCGCGAGCAGCTGGCGCGCCAACTACGGGGTGGCGTGGAAGCGGTGAAGTAGATTTTGCCCAGGGGGTGTGTGCGGATTGTTCGCCGCCACCTCGGCGGCAAGCGGTCACCCATGAGATTCTCCTCCGACAAAACCGCGCTGCTGTTTGCCCTCGGGCTGCTCGCGGCCCTGCTCCTGCCTACATCCAACCTTATGCGGCTCGATGGGTTGCCCTTGGCAACACCGCTCGAGCTCGTCGCGCTGCTGGTCGCCGCACCCCTGGCGCTGTGGGCTAGCGTGCGAGGCGAGGCGTGGCGCCAGGTGCAGCGCCTGCGCTGCGGCCCATGGGCCGCCTGGCTGATCCTGTGCGTTGTGCTGGCTGCCAAGATCGTGCTGCTAGCGGCCGGGCCCATGCAAGGCTGGCCAGGATGTTACCGGCCGGGCATCGCCCCGATTGGCAGGTACGGTGGCCCGCTCATTTCGCCGCACTGCGAGCGCTCCTTCGAGAATCCCTTCTTCCGCGGCGATGTGACGCGCTTCGATCAGAGCATCGCCTTTGACGGCGACACGTGGAACCTAGGCTTCCTCAACTCGAGCCGCTTCGATTTCTACGATTGGCAGCCCGACATGCCGCTGCGCACGCGCCTCCCATTTGAGGCTTCGTGGTCCGGCCCGTTGGAGGTCGGCGCCGCAGGAGTGGTGCGAGTGGAATACGTCGGCGAGGGCGAGCTACAAGTGGCCGATGCGCGCATCGTGCTCGCGCCGTCATATGCCATGGCGCGCTCGGTCGAATTCCCTCTGGGCGCGGGAACCTCCACGATGCAGTTGCGCTACCGCTTCGACGACGGCTCGCGCAGCGGCCAGGATCCGGACTTGTGGGGCCCTCGCGCCATGCTACGCATTTCTTTGACTGAGAACGGCGTACCACCAACTTCGCTTGCGGCGCCGCGCGCTGGGACCTGGGCCGCGCTTGCGATCGCGGCCGACCTGGCCCTCGGAATGTTGGTGATAGCCGGCGCGCTGGCATTGGCCATCAGCTCACGGCGCGATCTTCTGGTGGTGATCCTCATCGCGGGGGCAGCCGCTGGGCTCTGCCTTATCCCGCCGACGCGCGTGGATTACATCCAGCGTGTTTTTGGGGGCTTGCCATTGCTGCAGGTCAGCTTTGCGG
>MGOA01000159.1:0-29536 GCA_001796965.1 Chloroflexi bacterium RBG_16_64_43 | reverse complement strand
GCTGCTGCTGCCGGCCCACGCACGCTGGCGGCGCCTCTCGCCACTAGTTGTCTACCTTGCACTGGCGGCCCTGGCCGTGGCGACAATGCGCCAGGCTTACCCGAGTTGGGACCACGTTTCGATCCGCAGCGCAGGCAACGACAACTTGGTGTATGAGTCGCAGGCTCGAACTATCCTGCAGACCGGTTCGTTGCAGGGGGGAGAAGAAGTCTACTTTTATAAGTTCTTGTACCGGTACATCAAATTCGGAGAGCATATTCTGTTCGGTGAGGCGATGTCCTCTATGGATCGGTGATGCTGCTCGTTGCGCTAGGGGGTGTTTTCTTCGCGCTCGAACGATTCCGACTCGCTCGCCTGAACGGTCCGCGCGGCGCGGTGTGGCTCCTGGCCGGGGCGGCCTTGCTGGGCGTGACCGGTTATTACGTCGCGCGCATTGTGCGGGATGGCCTTTCGGAGTATCCGGCTTGGATTGCCATGTTTTGGGCCTTTCCGCTCTTGTTCGCTGGGTCGCGGGATCGCGATCTCGTCGTGGGCGCATTGTTTCTAGGGCTGGGGTCGTTGACCCGAACCAACCAAATGCCAGGCAACGCGATCGTCTTGGCAGCCGCCCTGCTCGTTAGTTCTCGGCGGCGATGGACTGATTGGATTCTGGCGTGGGCGGCCTTTGGCGTGCCATTCCTCCTCTTCCTGTTCCACACTGTCGTGTACGGCAACGCCTCTGTGATCTCGGCGGGTCCCGTCGCATCCTTTAATTTGGCCCTTGGTCCAAACCAATGGATCGGCCTGTTGAGAGGCGACCGCCTGGCGATGAGCGCGGTGTGGAACCAAGTGCGGCTGCTGCTCTTCACCGTGCCGCTCGACGATTGGCAAGCCCCGGTGGGCATCTTCGCTCACTTGGTCATGAGCTCCTGGCTGGCGGCCGTATGGACCGCGCGCCGCATAGGTTGGCGTGTGATGACGCTGTTGCTGCTGCCATTGCCATTCCTTGTGACGCACCTCATCTTCGTGGCGCTAACCTACTATCCACGCCACGTGATCATGGCGATCCTGGTCATGGCCTTGGGCGTGTTGGCTGCGCTCAAAGGCGCCCGGGAGGAAATACCGCTGGGCAATCATGAACCCGCACCGGGGATGGGATAGAATAGACCTGCAACGGCCGCCGGCCGATTCTCGAAACGCGCTGCGGGATCCCCAACGACTCGTATGGACTGGCAGAAGACGCGATTTGTGGTGACCGGGGGAGCGGGTTTCCTCGGTAAGTACGTGACCGCGAAGCTGCGCGAACGCGGGGCGCGCGACGTCTTCATCCCAATCATCGAGGAATTCGACCTCACACGCCTGGCTGATATTCAGCGGCTGCTCTCCACCGTACAGCCCCAGGTCGTGATTCATTTGGCCGCCAAGGTAGGCGGCATCGGCGCGAATCGCGACCACCCGGCGGATTTCTTCTACGACAACTTGATCATGGGGACACAGCTGCTGCATGAATCTTGGCGTGCCGGGGTTGAGAAGTTCGTTGCCTTGGGGACGGTGTGCGCCTATCCCAAGGACACTCCTGTCCCCTTCAAAGAAGAGAACTTGTGGAACGGGTATCCTGAAGAAACCAACGCCCCCTACGGCCTGGCCAAGAAGATGCTGCTGGTCCAATCGCAGGCCTACCGGGCGCAATACGGTTTCAACTCGATCTTCCTTCTTCCGGTCAACCTCTACGGACCGGGAGATAACTTCGATCTCCGCACGTCGCATGTGATCCCGGCGCTCATCCGCAAATGCCTGGAGGCCAAGCGGCTGGGTGAACCGGCCATCCGCCTGTGGGGAGATGGGACGCCGACCCGCGAATTCCTGTACGTGGAGGACGCGGCGGAGGCCATCCTGCTCGCGACCGAGAAGTACGATGAGGACCAGCCGGTCAACGTGGGCTCGGGCGAGGAGATCAGCATTCGTGAATTGGCGCTGCTGATTGCCAGCCTGACCGGGTTCCCCGGCCGGATCGAGTGGGATACCAGCCAGCCCAATGGCCAGCCCCGGCGCAGCCTGGATACGTCGCGCGCTCGCGAGAGGTTCGGCTTCCGCGCACGGGTGCATTTGAATGACGGACTGCAGGAAACGATCGCCTGGTACCTATCGCGGGCGCGCCCCGGCGCCGACTGATTCTTCAACCTCTTCTCTCGAGCCTCACCCTATGTCCCTCGCCTCATCCGACGCCAACCCCGAGCCTGTTTCATCCGCGGTGGCGCCCCAGTTGCAGGTACGCGCGCGGCGCGGCTGGCAGGGTGTGGGTTGGCGCGAGCTTTGGCAGCATCGCGAACTGCTTGGCTTTCTGGCTTGGCGCGATATCCGCGTGCGCTACAAGCAAACACTGCTCGGCGCCGGGTGGGCAATTCTTCAGCCGTTGCTGTCGATGGTCGTCTTCACCCTGTTCTTCGGCGGGCTGCTCAAGGTTCCTTCAGAAGGCCTACCGTATGCCGTCTTCACCTACGCCGCACTCGTGCCGTGGAACTACTTCTCGCAGTCGCTGGGTGGCGCCGCGGGCAGCCTGGTGGGCAATGCCGGGCTCATTACCAAGGTGTACTTCCCGCGCCTGATCTTGCCGCTCTCGGGCTTGCTCGCGCGCCTGGTGGATTTTGGTGCTGCCCTGTTGGTCGTCTTCGCGTTGATGCTCTATTACCGCCTGCCGCTCCTGCCGAACCTGGTGCTGCTGCCCGCTTTCCTGCTGCTGGCGATGGGCATCGCGCTCGGTGTGGGGTTGTGGCTGGCGGCGCTCAATGTGTACTACCGCGATATCCAGGTGCTGGTCCCCTTCCTCCTGCAATTGTGGATGTTCGCCACGCCGGTCGTCTATTCGAGCACGCTGCTCTCCGGCCCGTGGCGAATCCTCTACAGCCTGAACCCGATGGTGGCAGTGATCGAGGGCTTTCGGTGGTGCCTGCTGGGCACGGCCGCGCCCGGAGCGAGCGTGTGGGTCGCGCTGGGCGTAACCGTGCTGCTCCTGGTTTCGGGAGTGGTTGTCTTCACCCAGACCCAGCGCACGATGGCGGATGTGGTATGACGATGACCAGAGCCGCCATTTCTGTGCGCGGTTTAGGCAAACGTTACCGGCTGGCAGGCACTGCCGGTTTTGGAGGCACTCTGCGCGGCGGGCTCAGCGATTGGCTCGAGCGGCGGCGTGGCGGCGCGCGCGGCGGAGGAAAGGAACGCCCCGATGAGTACTTGTGGGCCCTGCGCGACGTGTCCTTCGAGGTCCAGCCCGGGGAAGTGGTCGGGCTGATTGGCCGGAACGGTGTCGGTAAGAGTACGCTGCTCAAGTTGCTGGCGCGGATCACGGAGCCCACCCAGGGCGAGGCCGATCTCTTTGGCCGCACGGCCGCGCTGCTCGAGGTCGGCACCGGCTTCCACGGAGAGCTGACCGGCCGTGAGAACATCTACCTCAGCGGGGCAATCCTCGGATTGCGCCGCGCCGAAGTGCAGCGCCGCTTTGAGGAAATCGTTGCCTTTGCGGAACTTGAACGTTTCCTCGACATGCCGGTGAAGCGCTATTCGAGCGGCATGTATGTGCGCCTGGGGTTCGCGGTAGCGGCGCATCTCGACCCGGAAATCCTGTTGGTGGACGAAGTTCTGGCCGTCGGCGATTTGGCCTTCCAACGAAAGTGTTTGGGCCGCATGGGCGATGTGGCCCAATCCGGCCGCACGGTGCTCTTTGTCAGTCACCAGATGACATCCATCCGGCGTCTGTGTACGCGCACGCTGTGGCTGGATGGCGGCCGTGTGCGCGCCGTCGGTCCCACCGGCGAAGTGGTGGCGCGCTATGAGAGTGAGGCGCTGGGAGGCGCGGCAGCCGGCGCCGCCGCGCCCTCCGCTGAATACCGCGCGCGCTACCTGGGCTGGCGCATCGCGACCAACGCCGAGGCCCATGCGCATACCCTCAACTCGCTCGACCCGCTAACCCTCGAGTTGCAACTCGATGTGCGCCAGAGGCTCGAGCAAGCCTACGGTGGGTTTGAAATCTTCGATGTCGAAGGGCAATTGATGTGGTCGGGCTCGACCTACGACGAGGGACGCGGCGACCTCGTGCTCGCGGCGGGGCAATATACCTTCGCCTTTGGGCTGCCGCTGCTGCCACTGCGGCCCGGGGCCTATCGCCTGCATGCCAGCCTGTATGAGCGCGAGGGGCATCGCCTGGTCGACGATTGGTGGGCCATGCCGGAACTCATCGTGGCCACCACGCCTCTTTCTCATCCGCAGGATGAATGGCAAGGCGTGCTCAATCTGCCGTGCACCTTCTCCGTTTCCGGAGGAGGCGCCGGGGACGACCGGCGGGGACGCACATGAGAGCCGCCTCGCTCGCGCGGCGCGTCGCTCGGGCAACACAGGTTGCGGTCCGTCGGGCCGCAATGTCGTTCGCCGATCGGGCGATCATCTTGCTCTATCACCGCATCGCTGAGTGTCGGCCAGACCCGCATTTGCTGTGCGTCAGCCCAAAGCACTTCGCGGCGCATCTCGAAATCATCCAGCGCTGGGGGACCCCGCTCGCGCTGCGCGATCTGACCGCCGGGCTGCGGGCGGGCCGTATCCCTGCGCGCAGCGTGGCGCTCACCTTCGATGACGGATATGCTGACAATCTCACCCAGGCGCTGCCGCTGCTCGAGCGGGCGCACATGCCGGCAACGATCTACGCCTCGGCGGGCTACTTGCGGGGCGGCGAGCCGTATGGCGACGAGCTCCAGCGCTTGATCCTCCTGCGCCCGGACCTGCCGCCGGAATTCGGGCTGCACCTCGGGCGCACCGAGGTCCGCTGGAACGCAAAGATATCGCATCTTGGCGCGGCGCCAGATGCGAACTTCCAGGCCTGGCCAGACTCGGCGCGCGAACGCATCTATCTCGAGGTGTGCGAGATCCTGCGCGGCTTGAGCGCCGAGGAACGCCAGCGCGTGATGCAGGAACTGCGTGCGACATTCGACGGCCGGGTACCCTCGCCCTCGCGCTCTCCCATGCTCTCGCGCGACGAGCTGCGCCAGCTTGCGGCGCAGCCCCTGATCGAGATCGGCTCGCACGCCTTCAACCACGTGGTGCTGGCCAACCTGGAGGCGAGCGCCCAGGCGGAGGAAATCGGCAGGGGGCTGCGCCTGCTGGAGGAAGCCCTCGGCCGCAAAGTGGAAAGCTTCGCTTATCCGTACGGTAGTCCTTGGGATGTCGGGCAGCGGACGATTGCCATCGTGCGCGAGCTTGGGCTGCGCGAGGCATGTGCCAACACGCCAGGCCAGGTCGTGCGGGGCAGCAATCGCTACTGGCTGCCGCGTTTCCTAGTGCGCGATTGGGACGGGGCCGAATTCGAGCGCCAACTGCGCAGCTTCTATCGGCCGCAGCCGGCACGCGAGGCGGCCCGTGACTAGTGTGCGCGCGCCGCGCCCCGGTTCATTGCGCTGGAAGGCTGAGCGCTGGCTGGGCGATTCGCGCTTGCCGCTGGCGATCGTGCTGGTTATGGCCGCGGCGACGTTCCTTGTGCTCATGCGCTACGCCGCCCTGGCGGACTTCCGCGAACTGGCGCTCGACCGTCTGCAGGACGATTCGTATTACTACCTTCAACCGGCGTGGGATTTCGCCGCGCGCCGCTTCTTCACCTTCGACGGCGAGAACCCGACCTACGGGTTCCAACCGTTGTGGATGCTGGCGCTCACCTTCCAGGCCGCCTTCGTGCCGGATAAGATCGCCTTCCTGCGCGCGGCGGTTGGCTTGGGGGGCCTTCTCTTTTCGGTCACGGGCGTCGGCTTGTACCTGCTCACACGGCGCTGGATGGGCGCGTGGGCGGCACTTCTCGCGCCGGCGATATGGCTCTTCAACGCCAAGCTGGCGGGGTTGTACATCACCGGCAAAGAGAACGCGTTGTATGCCTTCCTGCTCGGGACCAGCGCCGCGCTCATCGCGCGCCGGCTATCGCGCCCTTCTTCGCCGCGCGCCGCGTGGGTCGATGGCGTCGTTGTGGGACTCATGGTCTTGAGCCGTGTCAACGCGCTGGTGGTCGCCCTCCTGCTGGGCGCGGCCGTCTTGCTTGCCTCTCCCGGAAGGTGGAGCGAGCGTGGGCGGCGAACGTTGTGGCTGGCCGTCGGCAGCGGCGCGGTCCTTGTGGCGTGGGGAGCTTACGCCTGGTTCTCGTTCGGCACGCTCTTCCCCAACAGCGGAACCGCCAAGCTCTACGGCGCATTGGCCGCGCTGGCGGTCTTCATCCAGCACCACGCAACGTGGCTCTCGCTCGATCGACTCGCGGCGCTCCTGCCGCAGGGCGAGCGCATCTTCCTTGGCAACCCGGCCGCGCTCGTGCTGCCGACGCGCGGCCTGGCAGAGTCCTTCTTCCTCGGCTACCTGCCCGAGATCACCTTGGGCGCGCTGACGAAGTTGTGGCCATTCGCCTCCGCGATCTCGTACCGTTTGCGTCTTCTGCTCCTGGCGGTTATCGGTCTCACGTTCATGGCATGGATCGTCCGCTCCGTGCTGCGCATGCGTTCACGTCGCGGCAGCCTGTCCGCTTCGGAGGCGGGCGGTGCCTCGCTGGCCGTGGGTGCGCTTGCGCTGGCGGCCGTCGCCAATGGAGCATCCAACCTGCTGCTGCTTCCCGCATACCTCTACTGGGGAAGCTGGTACGCGGTGCCCGAGCAGTTGACACTGGTGGTCGCGGCGGCAACGAGCCTGTGGGCTGCTGCCAGAGTCCTGGCCGGCATCGTCCACGGTGCGTCACGATGGATCACGTTGCGAGTCCATCACGCCACTCCTTCGCTTGCCTGGCTCAACATTGTGGGCGGGCTGTTGCTCCTCACGGGCGGGGTGATCCTTGGCCTCGATCTCGAACGTGAGTGGCGGCCTGCGCCCTACACTCCGATCGCCTCGTCGATCGCGGGCTACAACGGTGTGCGCTGGATGAACGACAATCTGCCGCGCGGCAGCCGCGTCGCCTCGTACAGCTCCGGTGTGCTTGGCTACTTTGCCGAAGGCTACACGGTGATCAACATCGATGGCCTGGCCAACACGCCGCGCTTTGTGGAGAACGAGGTGCGCGGACACCTGTTGTATCTTCGCGGGCTGGCCGCGCAGGATCCGCTGACAGACTACCTGCTGCACGCCAAGGTCACTCACCTGGCCAACACCGAACCCGAAGCGCGCATTGCCGTCGGCCCTTTTCTCGGGCTGGTGCAGTCCGGTGAGGGGCGGCTGCTGTATGAAGGCGAGGAGATCATCGACTGGGGGCCGCAAGAGCCGCCGCGGCGGTTCATCGTTGTCGAATTGCACCCGACTCAACCCTGATGGCAATACGCCGGTTGTCTGCGCGGAGTAATGCCTGTCACTGCGCGGTTGGCCGTTGAGTGTCATGATTACACTGTTCACGATCCCCAAGGCATTCGGAGGGCCGTTTGCGCGCATCCAGCGCAACGCGCTCGGATCGTGGCGTGCGCTGGGCGCGCAGGTCGAGATCCTCGTTCTCGGGAATGACGCCGGTTCGGCCGAGGCGGCAGGTGCCATCGGGGCGAGGCACATCCCGGCTGTGGAGACGACCTCCGCCGGGACACCGCGAGTCGATGCCATATTTGCCACCGCCGAGAAGCACGCCGCCAATGATCTCGTAGCGTATGTCAATGCCGATATCATCTTGCTGCCCGACTTCCTGGCCGCGGTCGAGCACGCGGCAGGTCGGCTGGCAAAGCTGCTGATGGTCGGGCGGCGATGGGACCTGGACTTCGAAGACACGATCGACTTTGCCGATCGCGGATGGGAGGCACACCTGCGGCGCGCGGTGCGCGAGCGGGCGGTGCTGCACAAGCCGCGAGGCATCGACTACTTCGTCTTCCGCCGCGGGCTGTATCGCGAGGTGCCACCCTTCGCTGTGGGCCGGACCATGTGGGATAATTGGCTGATCTATTCTGCCCGCGCGCGGCATGTGCCCGTGGTCGATGCGACCGCATCGGTTACGGCGGTTCACCAGAACCACGATTACAGCCATGCGGCGGGCGGCCGGCAGGAAGTGTGGAAAGGGCCGGAGGCCGAGCGCAACATGGCCCTGGCCGGGGGCCTCGACCACTACTTCACGATTGACGATGCCACCCACCGCCTGCGGGCAGGGCGCCTGACGCGAACGCTCGATTGGGCGCACGTGCGGCGCGGGTGGCACACCCTCCCGGTCCTCAGCCCAGCAGCCGGCCGGCTGCAGCGCCTGGCGCGTGCGGTCGGCGCAGCCATCTACCGCGCGCGGCGCCAGGTGGCGCGCTGGCGCGGGCGCATTTGAGACCGGGCAGACGCGCAGAGCAACGATTCCTTCATCAGCGGAGATCGCATGTCGGCACGGGTAACCGCACCACGCTTGGTCGCTGTCATCGGGTTGGGCAAACTGGGCGCGCCCATGGCCGCCGCCGTCGCCTCGCGCGGCATCCGGGTCGTCGGCGCGGACCTCGATTCCACCAAGGTCGACGCCGTCAACCGCGGCGAAGCGCCGGTGCATGAGACCCAACTGGCCGAAACCATCCGCGCCAGCCGCTCGCGCCTGCGCGCGACCACCGATATTCGCCAGGCCGCGCTCGAGGCCGAGGTCTCCTTCATCATCGTCCCCACGCCAAGCGAGCCCGACGGCGGCTTCTCGCTGCGGCACGTTCTTCCCGCGCTGGATGAGGTGGGGCTGGCCATCGCCGCCGCGCGTGAGCGGCGCACGGTGGTCATCACCTGCACCGTGATGCCCGGTCACACCGGCGGACCGATCCGCGAGCGGCTCGAGTCCGTCTCGGGCAAGAAGGCCGGCGCGGATTTCGGTCTGTGCTACAGCCCGGAATTCATCGCGCTGGGCAGCGTCATCCACGATTTTCTGAACCCCGATCTGATTCTGGTCGGTGAATCCGACGCGCGCAGCGGCGAGCTGCTGCAAGCCTTCTATGAGAAGGTGTGCCAGAACAAGCCGGTCATTGCGCGTATGAACTTCGTCAACGCCGAGCTCTCCAAGCTATCGGTGAATACCTACGTTACCACCAAGATTACCTTCGCCAACATGCTGGCCCACCTGTGCGAGCAGATTCCCGGCGCCGACGTGGACGTGGTGACGCGCGCCATCGGTCACGACACGCGCATCGGGCACAAGTACCTCACGGGTGCGGCCGGCTACGGCGGACCGTGCTTCCCCCGTGACAACCTGGCCCTGGGGCGCCTGGCGCGCGATCACGAGTTGACCGCGGCGCTGGCCGAGGCTACCGACCGCGCCAACCGCGCCGAGGTGGCGCGGCTGCTGCGGCTGGTGCGCGCTCACGGCCGTCCCGGCGAGCGCGTGGGCATTCTTGGCTTGTCGTACAAGCCGGATACCGAAGTCATCGAAGAATCCCAGGGGGTCATGCTGGCTGAGGCGCTGTTGCGCGAGGGCACGCCGGTCGTCGTGTACGATCCGATGGCGCTCGACTCGGCGCGCGCCGTGCTGGGCGACCGCGCCGCATACGCCGGGAGCGCCGCCGACTGCCTGCGGCAATCGCAGGTGGCCCTGCTCATCACGCCCTGGAAGGAATTTGGCGCGCTGCGCGCGGCGGATCTGGGTGCGCACGCGGCACAACTCACCTTGATCGACGCCTGGCGCCAGGTGGCACCGGACCTGCGCGCAGCGCTGGGTTCCTACATTGCCATTGGCGTCGGTTCGACCTGACAGGTTGCTGAGGAGGGACCATCGTTCTGCGGCCCCCGCCTCCGCGAGTCTCTCCACCCCCTCTCCACCAAAATCGGCAACCTTCAATACTGCCAAGATGCGGAGATGCCGCGGGGGGCGAGGCGGGAGACGGTTCTTCCCCAAACTGCTAGAATGAGCGCTCGCCGGCTTTGCACACAAGCCGGACGCACGAAGATTAGGGAGAGATCAGCTCAATGATCAACTGGAATGGAACGCAGGCGCTGGTCACCGGTGGCGCCTCATTCATCGGCTCGTCGCTGGTGGATGCGCTGGTGGCGCGCGGCGCGCGGGTGCGCGTGGTGGATAACCTCTCGAGCGGCCGGCGTGAGAACCTGCAGGCGCACCTGGACGCCGGACGGATCGAATTCATCGAGGGCGACCTGCTCAAGGCGGAAGTTGTGGCCACGGGCGTCAAAGGCGTGCAGGTGGTGTTTCACCTGGCAGCCGATCACGGCGGGCGCGGCTACGTGGACCTGCACCAGGTGGAGTGCTCGACCAACCTGATCCTCGACGGGATGGTTTTCCGAGCCGCGCATGCGGCCGGTGTGGAGAAGGTGGTCTTTGCCTCCTCGGGCTGCGTCTATCCCAACAACCTGCAGACGCGCACCGACCAGGAGCTGTATCTCACCGAAGACCTGGTGCGCCCGCCCTACGATGCCGACAACCTGTACGGCTGGGCCAAGCTGATGGGCGAGCTCACGCTGCAGGCCTACTACAAACAACTAGGCATGAAATCCGCCGCCTGCCGTTACTTCACGGTGTACGGACCGCGGGGCGTCGAAAACCACGCGGTCATGGCGATGATCGCGCGCGCTTTCATCGGTGAAGATCCCTACGAAGTGTGGGGCACGGGCGAGCAGATCCGCAACTGGACCTACATCGACGACATCGTCTCCGGCACGATCCTGGCCGCCGAGAAGATCGATGACGGGCGCGCGGTCAACCTGGGGACGATGGAGCGCATCCGCGTGCGCGATGCGGCGGAAGAGGTGCTGCGCACCACGCGCCACAAGGCGCGCATCGTTACGCGGCCGGAGATGCCCACCGGCCCGCTCAACCGCGTGGCCGACAACCACCTGGCCAAGCAGCTGCTGGGCTGGGAACCCAAGACCATGTTCGTCGATGGCCTGCACCGCACCATCGACTGGTACTTCTCGACCAAGGACCGCGCCCAGGTGCGCTCGATCCTGGGGCGCATGCTCACCGAACGTTAGCGCATCGGAACGCGCGCGGGGATTCGCGGGGGCGAGTCCCGCGCCGCCCCGCGGCGTAATGGTCGCTCCTCGAGGCAGTGCACAGCCGAATGCCTGAGCTGGTCAGCATTGTCCTGCCCTTCCTCAACATGGCCCGCTTTCTGCCCGCCGCGGTGGAAAGCGTGTTGGCACAGACCTATCCCGAATGGGAGCTGATCATTGTGGATGACGGCTCGCGCGCCGAGGAGGCGCGCGAGGCGCACGCGATTGCGGCGCGCCTGGCCCCGCGCGCGCGAGTGCTGGTGCACGAGGACGGCGGCTCGCACGGCGCGAGCGCCACGCGCAATGTGGGCATCGCCGCGGCGCGCGGGCCGTACGTGGCGTTGCTGGACGCGGACGACATCTGGCTTCCCGGGAAGTTGACGCGCCAGGTGGAGGCGCTGCAGCGGAATTCGGAGGCGGCCATGACCTTCGCCCGCGTGCGCTATTTTGACAATGCCACGCCGGGAGTGGGCGAGTATGATCAACCCTACGGTGACTTGCGCGAAGGGGTCTACGCGCCGCCGGAGCTGACCCTCGAGTTTATGAAGGACGCCTCGGTCTATCCCTGCCCTTCGGCTACGCTTGTTCGAACGGATGCCATGCGCGCCGTCGGCGGGTTTGAGAGAAAGTTCCGGCTGGTCAAGACGGACCTTGTGGCGTGGACCAAGCTCACAACAAACTTTTCGGTTCATGTGGACCGAAGCGTCCTGGTGCGCTATCGCCAGCATGCCCAGTCGTCTGTGGCCTCCGTTCGGGCGGCAGGTACGGCGTCCGACTATGAAATAGCGTATTTGGACTGGCTTCTTCGCTACACAGAGGGATTGCCGCGCCGGGTGAGATCGGCCATTGAGCCGATAGCTTGTGAGAGACTGCACTATTTCGCGATTCAAAGGGCACTCAAGCAAGGCCATACATCGCGAATTGCGTGGCGGCTGGTGGTCGTGCCTCGGCTTTGGGGCTACCGCGCCTTCTGGCGGCATGGCCGATGGCTCCGCGCGATGCTTGCGGGGGGCGGATCGCTCCGATGGAAGAAACCGTGATCCTACTCGTTGGGTTCTTTCGCAATGTAATCCCAGCCAGCCTGCGAGGTCGGCTGCGCCGTTCATGGGAGGGATCTCGAAGGTGGGCCGCCCGCTGGCGAGTGCGCCCGCCCGTCGGCTGGGTGCGGCTGGGCAGCCTGAACCGGGTGACCCCCATCAGCCGCGCCTTCGGCTTCGACCGCGGCACGCCGATCGACCGCTACTACATCGAACGTTTCCTGAGCGAGCATGCGGTGGATATTCGCGGGCGCGTGCTCGAGGTGGGCGATGACGGCTACATGCGGCGCTTCGGCGGCGATCGCGTGACTCAGCGCGAGGTGCTGCACGTTTCCACCGGCAACCCGCAGGCCACGCTCGTCGCCAGCCTGGAGACGGGCCAGGGGCTGGCAGGCCGCGAGTACGACTGCCTGATCCTCACCCAGACGCTGCACTGCATCTACGATATGCGCGCGGCCGTGCGCACGCTGCGCCGCGTGCTCGCCCCGGGCGGGGTGGCGCTGGTCACGCTGCCGGGCATCAGCCAGATCAGCCGCTACGACGCCGACCGCTGGGGCGATTACTGGAGATTGACGCCCCTCGCGGCGCACCGCCTGTTCGAAGAGTCTTTTGCCCACGAGCAGATCGACATGCGGGTATACGGCAACGTGCTCACCGCCACTGCGTTCTTGCAGGGAATGGCGCTGGAGGATCTCCCGCGGCACGCCCTGGAGCACGACGACGCCGATTACCCGCTGGTCCTCTGTCTGCGTGTCAGGCAATCCGCCACGCGGGAGAACACCGCGGAGCGCACCTCCTCCGTCTCCTGACAGCCTCCCCGGGGGACGCGAAAGGCATCCATGCGAGAGTCGGGATTATGACTGCGGATCGTCCGCGGGCCTGGCCCGACATGCTGCTCCTCTTCTTCCTGGCCGCGGCGGTCATCCTGCTCCGCACGCAAGGTTGGCGCGCCGGCCGGCTGAACAACCCCGACATGTTGCCGTACTATTCGGGCGCCTTGGCCCTCGTTCAATCCGGCGCGCTCCCCGACCGCGGCGACATCTCCAGCTACAGCTCGTACAGCCCGCCCGGCACGGCCTACTTGATGGTGCCGGGGCTGCTGCTCACGCACGACGCCCGCTTGCAGCGCGTGCCAGGCGACGCCCTGGTCTTCGCCGGAACGATCCTGCTCCTGTATCTCGCGGTCACGCCGATTCTGGGACGAGGCATCGGCGTGACCGCCGCTGCGGCCACGGCCGTCTCTTCAATTGGCTATCAGGGCATCTTCCCGTAGGTCATCCCGTCTTCGTTCTGGGTGCGCTGGCCGCGCTCGCCGCGTGGGTAGGCGGCCACCGCCGCTGGGCGCTGCCCCTGGCTTTGCTCAGCCTGGCAGCCGGGCTGTATGCCGATCTGGGCATCATGCCCTACGTGCTTGTGGTTGCGGCCGTGTGGCTCATCTTCCGGCCGAAGATCTGGTGGCCAGGCATCGCCATCGCGATCGCGTTGGCTCTCCTGGTATGGCTGCCCTACCTGCGCTTCGAAGCCGGGCGCGGATTCTCGGACCTTGCCTCGATCCTCACGCTCAGGCGTTTGGACTCCGGTGCCGCAGGGAGTCAGGCATGCCTGGCCGTCCTGCCGGGCGAGTCTGAGACACGTGATGGGGTGTTCATTCCTTACATGGACGAGGCGGGTGCGCAAGGCCGCCCGGTGCCTGTCGCGGCCGGCGCCATCGGCAGCGCACTTCATCGCGCATGCACCCTGTTTGCCAACCTCGACGGCAATTTCGACTCGGCCGAATTCCTGACTGGCCGCAGCCAACCGCTGGCCGCGCTGATGTACCTGGTCACGTTGATTGGGATGACGGCACTGCTCGTGGGATGGCTGCGTTCCCGTTCGGCGGCGCGCGTGGGAACGCTGGGCCGCGCCGGTCCTCGCGTTGGCGGGCGCCGCGCTGCTCTATGCAGTGCTCGACCCGCACGGCATCGCGCCGCGTCTCACCGCCGACGGCTCGCTCTCCGAACCGGCGCAGCTTGTGCTCGTCCAGGCTCGCGCCCATCTGCCGCTCCTGTGGTTCGGCGTCACGATCGGCGCCTGGCTTGGCTGGCGCACTCCCTCTTCGAATCCCGCCGGCCTGCTGGCGCTCAGCCTGTGGATCCCCTACTTGCTCTTGATCATTCTCGCCGAGCCGGGCCGGGTCGAACGGTTCAGATTCTTGTGGCCGCTGCAGGTGACGGCCCTGGTCTATGCGGTGATGCTTATCGTTCCGCGCGGCCGATGGCCCTGGTGGAGAATCGCGGCCGGCGTGCTGGTCGTCGCCGCACTGTTCCCGACCGCGCTCATAAGGGCCAAAGCGCGCTCCTGGGTGGCGCAGGGCTATTCCGGGCCCGACGCCGGTGAGACGGCGGTGGTCGACTCGATCGCCCGCGGCATGCGCGCCTCCGGGGCGACCACCCTCACGGTAGGGTATGATGCCAGTGGGCGGCCGGCGGGCGAGGTGACAGGCGACGAGTATCATCGCCCCGGCGCATGGATCGACTACCTGCTCGCGACGCGCCACGGAATCCGGAATGACCGCCCGCCCGAGGAATTCCTTTCCGCGCGTGACGACTACTGCGTGAGGGATACATCGATTGGCGGAGATGGCCGCTTGATGTCGGCTGCGGCGGCGCCCGCATGGCCGGGGTACCGTCTCGTGGCGGTCATCGGCCCGCTTGAAGTGTACGAACGCATCCCCGCTGCGCCTTGACCTGCGCCGCCCGCACGAACTTGTGGTGAGAGTCGCGATCCATCATGTCGTCTGATAGCTTGCCGCGCATCACGCTGGTCACGCCCTCCTTCAATCAGGAGCGGTACCTCGAACCGTGCCTGCGCTCGATTCTCGACCAGGAGTATCCAGACCTCGAGTACATGGTGCTGGATGGCGGATCGAGCGACGACAGCGCGGCGGTCATTCGCCGCTATGCCTCGCGGCTGGCAAAATGGCGCAGTGCACCCGACGGCGGGCAGTATGCCGCCGTGGCCGAGGGGCTGGATGCGGCCACGGGCGAGGTGATGGGCTGGCTCAACTCGGATGACCTGCACCTGCCATGGACGCTGCGCACGGTGGGCGAGGTCTTCGCCGCGCTGCCCGAGGTGGAATGGATCACCAGCCGCATGCCGCTACTGGTGAGTGAGGCTGGCGCACTGGTGGCGGCCAAGAGGCTGGAGGGATTCAACGCGCGAGCGTTTTTCCGCGGGCGCAACTTGCCCGTGGTGCGAGGCTTTTACACTTGTTTCATCCAACAGGAGTCGACCTTCTGGCGCCGCTCGCTGTGGGAACGCTCGGGCGGGTTCGGCGCGGGGCTCGACCTGGCCGGTGATTTCGACCTGTGGGCGCGCTTTTGGAGGCATGCCGCGCTGCACGCCGTGAATGTGCCTCTGGCCTGCTTCCGGCTGCAGAGCGAGCAGAAGACAGCGCGCCAACGCGCGGCCTACATGCGCGAGGCCGAGCAGGTGTTGCGGCGCGAGAAGATGCGCCCGCCCTCGGGTGCCGAGATCTTGCTGCGGCGCGCGCTGCGGCAATTGGCGCCTGCGCTGCAGCGCAGACTGCCCGAAGGCACGGCCTACACAGCCCGTTTCATCGAGAGCGGCGAACTTGGGGGAGGTGCGCCGAGTTGGAGAGTGACGCAAGAGCGGTTCGTCTAGCAGCGCTGAGCGTCTCGAGACGCAGCCCAAGGAGCGGATCGGTCCCATGATCGGGTCTCTGATCGATCCTCTCCCCCATGCGAGTTGACTGTGCGAACATCTGAAGACAGGAATGACGGCGAGCGGACTCAGAGGATGACGATCCTGCAGATCGCCGCCACACTCGGCGGGGGCGGGGCGGAGGAGACTGCATCGCGACTGCACATCGCGTTCCGTGAGAGAGGGCTGGACGCCTGGCTCGGCGTCGGCAGACTCTCCGGCACCCCAGAGGGTCCGTCAATCGTCTCTCTGCCTTCGAGGTGGCACGGCTCACGCTGGGGGATGGCAGCAGAGTATCTGCAGCGTGCCATACTCCGCCTGAGCGGGGGTCGAGGCTCATCACGGGTAATTCCCATTCTTGATTCGATCATCTTTCCGCGGGCGGCGGTGGATCTCTTCTTGGGGAGGGAGGCATTTGGGCCTATCGGCTCCCGCCACGTGCTTGACCTATTGCCTATGCCTCCGGATGTCTTGTTGCTGCACAACCTGCATGCTGACTGGTCCAGGCGCGAAGGGTTCTTTGATCTTCGTAGTCTCCCGGGTCTTAGTCATCGAATTCCGACCATCCTGCGCGCCGCCGATCCCTGGCTCCTGACCGGCCACTGTGCGCATCCGGTTGGCTGCCCGCGCTGGCGAGTGGGGTGCGGGCGCTGTATGGATCTGACGCTCTACCCGCGCGTCGTTCGAGATGGAACCGCCTACAGTTGGAGACGCAAGCGTTCCATTTATCGGAGGAGTCGCCTTTACGTGATTGTCCCGTCGCGGTGGCTGGCTTCCCTGTTTGAAGGGGCCCGATTCCCGGCCCGAGAAGTGCGGCTGATACCGAACGGAGTGGATGCCAGATTGTTCGAGCCCGGCGACAAGGATTCTGCCCGACGCGAGGCGGCTCTATCCACCGATCGCAAGATCGTGCTTGTCGTCGGCAACTACCTCCGCACAAACCCATGGAAGAACTTTGACACGGCGCTGGCCGTTGCCCGTCGCCTGGGGGAGTCAGACTCGCCCGCAGGTATTGATCTTGTCTGTGCCGGCGAGAGCGGGGAGACTATGCACATTGGGACGGTGCGCGTGCTGTTCATGGGCCGGAATCTCTCGCGGGCAGCGATGGCCAATCTCTACAGAGCGAGCGACGTCTTCCTTCACCCGAGCCGGGCCGACACTTTCCCTATTTCGGTTCTGGAGGCTATGAGCGCCGGCCTCCCGATCGTGGCCTCGTGTGTCGGCGGCGTTCCCGAACAGGTTGTCGAAGGGCAAACCGGATTCCTGCTGCGGCCTGGCGACTCCGCAGGGATGGCGGCGGCGGTCCACAGTCTGCTTTCCGATGCGGCCAAGGCCGAGCGGCTGGGAGCCGCAGGGCGTGCTCGAGTACTCGAATTTTTCCGCTTCGAAGTGCAGGTCGAGGCGACCATCGACTTCCTCCGCGAAGTGGCCGCGAGACGGCCGCATGACCAGAGGCACGAGGCTGGCGAGTCAACGGCTTCCTTGGCCCCGGACGCTAGATCCTGATGTCGACCGCTATCCCGCTGATCTCCATCGTGACCCCGTCCTTCAATCAGGCGGAATACCTTGAGGCGTGCATCGAGTCCGTCCTGGGGCAGGGGTATGCGCGCATGGAGTACATCGTGTTCGACGGGGGTTCGAGCGATAGCAGCCGTGCGGTGATCGAGAAGCACGCGCCGCGCCTGGCGCACTGGGCAAGCGAGAAGGACCGCGGTCAGGCGAACGCGGTCAACAAGGGCTGGGCGCGTGCGTGCGGCGAGATCCTGGGCTGGCTTAATTCCGATGACCAACTGGCGCCGGGCGCGCTCGAGCACGTGGCGCACGCCTTGCGGTCGAACCCTACCACAGCCATGATCTACGGTGACATTCGGGAGATCGATGCGCACGGCCGTCTCTTGCATCTGAAGCACATGGCGGGATTCGATGTGCGCTCGCTTCTTCTGGGCAAGAACATGGGGCAGCCGGGCGTCTTCATCACCCGGCGAGCGTATCAAGCTTTGGGCGGGCTCGACGAGCAACTGCATTACGCGCTCGATTTCGATTACTTCCTGCGCGCGTGGCTGGCCTTTCCGGCGAGGGAGATGGTCTACAGCGAATCGGTCCTGGCGCTTTCGCGCCTGTGGGGCGGGACGAAGAGCACCCAGGCTGCCTCGCGCTTCGGTGAGGAGTACCGCCTGGTGCTCGATAGGACCTTCGCCCAGGCCGATCTCGATCCGCAGTTGAAAGAACTGCGCCAGGCGTCGTACGCCCGAGCGGTCGACTTCCGCCAGGCGCGGCTGCATTTCGAATCGCGGCGCGCCGGCGAGGGTTGGCGCTGGCTGGTGCGTGCGGCGCGGCGCGAGCCACAGCCAGTGGAGAAGCTGCGCATGCTGTGGTTTGGCGCGCGCTATCTTCTGGGGCTGCACGTGCCCGCGGCGAAGGACTAGGCCGTGCGCATCTGCCTGCCCACCGGCATCTTCCCTCCTGACATCGGCGGCCCGGCCTCCTACGTGCCGCGCATCGCGCGCGCTCTCGCCGAGCGCGGGCACACGGTGCAGGTGATCACGCTCAGCGATGCCCCCCAGGACGACCGCGGCTATCCTTTCGCGGTCGAGCGCATCCCGCGCGGCATGGCGCGCCTGCCGCGCATGCTGAGGACGATCGCGGCCATCGCCCGCGCCGCGCGCGAGGCCGACGTGGTCTATGCCAACGGGCTGTTCATCGAAGCCGTGCTGGCGCAGGCCATCGCGCCGCGGCCGCTGGTGATGAAGGTCGTTGGCGACTGGGCCTGGGAACGCGCCACACTCAACCGTCGCACACACGACGGCCTTGAGGACTTCCAGCGCCGCCGCCAGGGCCCGCGCGACGAGGCGGTCAAGTGGCTGCGTACCCAGGTCACGCGAAGAGCCGCGCACGTGATCGCGCCAAGCCGATACCTGGCCGAGATCGTCAGCGCGTGGGGCGTGGAGCGCAGGCGCGTCTCGGTCATCTACAACGCGCCGGATCTGCCACTGCCGCTGGCGATCGACTTGCCCCCCTTTGAGGGAAGGACGATTGCGGTTATCGGCCGGCTTGTGCCTCACAAGGGCATCGCCTCACTCATTCGTGTGGTTAAGGCAATCGAGCGAGTGAGGGTATTGATTGCCGGCGAGGGGCCTTCGCGACCCAGCTTGGAGCAGATCGCTTCGGACTTGGGTGTGAGTTCGCGCGTCACTTTCCTTGACGCTATACCCGGCGAGAAGGTGGCCGGGCTCCTTCGCCAATCCGACCTGATGGTTCTTAACTCCACATATGAGGGCCTGCCGCACGTGGTGCTCGAGGCTTTCGCAGCGGGGACGCCGGTGCTGGCGACGCGCGTGGGCGGAACGCCGGAAGTGGTGGAACACGGTGTGAGCGGCTGGCTTATCCCCTCCGGTGACGAGGCGGAGCTGGGCCGCGCGCTGCGCATGCTGCTGGGTGATGCCGCGCTGCGCGAGAGGCTGCGTGCAGGCGGAAGGCGCACGCTGGAGGGGCGCTTCCGCTTGGATTCGCTCATGCAGCAGACGCTGAGCGTGCTCGAGGGTGCGGCGCGATGAATATCCTGATACTCGGCGTCGGGGTCGCGGGGCTCGACGACCCGCGCAGCGAGCCGGTACAGCGCCACCTGGAATATGCGCGCCGAGCCGGCGGTCACATCGATTTGATCGTGGATGACCCGCGCCCGATGTCTATCGAGCACGGCGCCTCGCTGCGCGTCCAGACGACGAGCGGCGGGCGCACTTCCTATCTCGCGCGTGCGGGCGCGCTCGCCCAGAAAGCCGCCCAGGAATGGCCTCCGGACCTCATCACCACGCAAGATCCCTTCCTCACGGCATACGCCGGCCTGCGCTTGCGGCGGCGCCTGCGGCGGCCGGTCATCATTCAGAATCACTCGACCTTCCTGGGCGAACCCTATTGGGTGCGCGAGCGGCCCGCCGTCCACTCCTCAATGCAGGTGCTGGCGCGGGCATTGCTGCCGCGCGCCGATGGATGGCGAGTGGTCAACAGCCGTGAGCGCGAGTACTATCTCGCTCGCCTGCGCCTGCCGGCCGAGCGGGTTCGGGTGCTGCCGGTGCCATGCCGCATCGAACCATTCCTGAGGGATGTGGCGCCCTCTGAAATCGAGAACCGTCGCCGTGCCATTGGGCTGAGCGCCGGGGAGAAGGCCCTGCTGTGGGTTGGCCGGCCGGTGAGGGTCAAGCGCGTGCCGTTGCTCTGCTCTGCCTTTGAACGTGTGCGCGCCCAATACCCCGAGGCCCGACTGGTGCTTGTGGGTGATCCTTCGCTGTTGGCAGCGCAGGAGCGGCGCTTGATGCGACAGCCGGGCGCAATCTGGGCGGGGCAAGCCAGGTTCGAGGAGTTGCCGGCCGCCTATGCGCTGGCGGATGTCTTCGTGCTCACCTCGCGCTACGAGGGATTCGGACGCGTGCTGGTGGAAGCGGGCGCCGCGGCGCGGCCCGCCGTGGCTACCGCCACGGCCGGCGCGCGCGATATCATTCGCCATGGCCAGACCGGATACCTGGAACCCGCCGAGGACGCCCAGGCATTGGCCGATCGCCTGTGCGCGCTGCTGGCTGCGCCTGCGCAGGCGCAGGCGCTGGGCCGCGCCGCGCGGGATCACGTGCGCTCGGCCTTCGACCCGCAGCGCGCCTTCGAGGCCATCGTGAGCCAGTGGCGCGAAGTGGCGCAGCGCCGCGTGTGAGCGCAGACCATCCAGCCCATACTCCTACCATGCCTGAGCCGCTCGCTTTCCTCCTGCCACGCTACGATCCGCGCTCGCCCGAGCACTTCTTCCATCTCTATGGATTCCTCGAGCGCGTGGCGCAGGAACTCGACCTGACCGTGGTGGTCGAGCGCATGCCGCGCGACGCCGCCTGGCAGGGCGGGGCCAGAGTGCACCGGCTGCGCTCGCCGTCGGCCGGGATGCGCTTCTTCGAGGAGCTGCTTTGGTTCGCCTGGGCGAGACTCCGCGGCATTCGTCAGTTCTACGTCCACTACTCGCTGTCGGGCGGGCTGGCGGCCTCGCTGGTCACTCGCCTCCTGGGCGGGGAAACGTACTACTGGAACTGTGGGCTGTATCGCCTGTTCGCTCCGGGGCGCGCGGCGAGTTGGCGCGAGCGGTGGAGGGCGGCGCGCGGCGTATGGCTGCTGGAGAGGGTGCTTCACCTGTGCACCTTCTTGGTGACCGGCACGCCGCGCATGGCCGACTATTACGCGCGCGAGGTGCACATCTCGCCCGGCAAGATCCGCGTGCTGCCGAACTTCATCAACCGTGAGCGATTCGAGGCCGCCGGCCGCGCTGAGGCGCGCCGGCGCCTGGGCATCGGCGACGACGAACAGGTTCTGTTGTTCCTTCACCGGGTGGCCCCGCGTAAGGGCGCGCATTTCCTGCCGGATATCCTGCGCACGGTCAATGAGCGCGCGGGGCCGCTGCGATTGATCGTGGCGGGTGAGGGCCCGCACCTCGCGCCGCTGCGCCAGGCGATGGCCCGCGCCGGGCTCGATGGGAGCTGCGACTTCCGCGGCTGGGTGCCCAACCGCGAGGCGCCGCTCTACTTCCGCGCCGCCGACGTGTACCTCATGCCCTCGCTCGAGGAGGGCTTTCCGCGCGTGTTGCTCGAAGCCATGGCCAGCGGCTGTCCCTTCGTGGCCTTCGACGTCGGCGGGGTGTTGGACGTGGTGACGCGCGAACAGGCTGAGCAGGTTGTACCCGCCGCGGCCGTGGGGGCGTTCTCGCAGCGCGTCGTCGATTTGCTGCAGGAGCCCCTCCGGCGCGAGCGCCTGGCCGCGGCCGGCATGGCGCGGGTGGCAGCCTTCGACGAGGCGCGCATCGTGCCGCTATTTGTGGAAATAATGCGCGGCCAGGCTGCTCGCTGGCCGGCGGCAGATGCCGCGCAGGGTACGCCGTGAGTGAGAACCGAGTGGCCTGGTGCGGCGTGTGGAGCCGCGACCACAACAACGTTCGCTACAGCGAATTGCTGCCACGCTTGGCGGCCGTGGATAAGTACTATGTCCACCTGAGCCAATGGTGGCCGCTGCGCGGCGTGCAGCGCCGCATCTGGCAGCCGCTGCGGGTGCGGTTCCTGGCCCGGCGCTATTCGACTCTCTTGTGCACAGCCTGGTGGCAGGCTCGTCTATTTTCCGGCCGCGTGGTGATCGATCTCGACGATCCGGTCTTTTCGGCGCGCGAGATAGCTGCGCTTGGGGAAGGCAATGTTGCCTGCGTGGTGGTGACCACCGAGCGCGTTCGGGCGCGGCTGCGCGAGGCCGGCCTCCGGACGCCGATCGAGGTCATCCCGCAAGGCGTGGCCACGGATCGCATCGACGCGCAGCGCGTGCGCGAGATCCGCGAAGGCTGGCGCCAGCCCGGGGTCGAGGTCATCGCCGGGCTGCATCAGCCGCACTTCGAGTTGGCGCGCGAGCTGCCCGATCGCAACCTGGCGCGCATGTACGCGGTCGACCGCTTGCTGGAGGCATTTGCCAAGGTGGTGCAGGAAGAATCGCAGGCGCGGCTGTGCCTGGTGGGGCGGCCGAGCGCGGGAGTCGAGGCTTTCGCCGCGAGCCATGCGTGGCTCAGGCTCACCGGCTACGTGCCTCACGAGCAGGTGCTCAACTACGTCTCCGCTTTCGACATCGGCCTCTTCCCGCGTGAGGTGGATGCCGGCGGGTGGGGCTCGATCAAGCTGCTCGAGTACATGGCCTGCGGCGTGCCGGTGGTGGGCACGCGGGTGAACGAGATGGAGGAGGTGCTGCTGGCCAAGGCCGGCGTGCGCGCCGAGAATTGGGACGACTTCGCGCTGTGGGTCAAGCGCCTGTGTCGCGAGGACCCGCTGCGCATGGCCTTCGGCGAGTGCGGCCGCGCGTATGCCTCAGAGCACAGCTGGGCGGCGGTGGCTGAACAATATCAGCGCAAATTGGTAGAGGTGGCAGGCTCAGTGCAGAGGGGATCCGAGGTGGACTTGGTGGCGCATCGATAGGCTTTCTCGAGTGGGGCTGAATGGGTGCCGAAAGAGCTTCTTCTCAAGCGCTTGACCAGCCGACGCCACTCGAGCAAGAGCGGAGCCGACTACACCTGCATCTGGGCATAGACAAGCGGTGGTGTGGAATTGTTGGGAATAACTCGCACATCTGACATCTTCTACCTCTCGAGCGCGCGCTTTCCTACTGAGAAGGCCTACGGCTACCAGGTCTTCAAGGAATGCGAGACGCTTACGGACGCAGGGGCGTCTGTCTCCCTAGTGTCCCCGGCGCTAGCGCCAAAGCAGGCTCGTGCCATGCATGTCACCGAGGGATTTGATGTCCATCGGTACTTCGGGGTCCGGGCAAACTTCGAGCACATACCTCTGCGCGCCGTAAGGTGGATTGACCCAGCTTGGACTCAGACATCCCAACTCTGGCCCGTCGTAAAGGCTTTGGGATTCGCCGCGGCCGTTCGCAGTTTCCTCAAGGAGCAGGATCCCGGATGCGGTTCAATCGTGTGGACCCAGGATCTCCTGCTGGCCATCAGCCTCTCGGGGGGTCGTCGCAGTTGCGCGCGAAGAGTAGTCTACGAGTGCCATGGCGTGCCGATGAGGGCACTTCGACGACTTCTCCCGGGGTTGCGTGCCTGCTTGGCGATCATTGCGACTACAGGAGGCATCCGGGACTACCTCATTGCCTCAGGGCTTGAGAAGCACAAAATCCTCGTCGTTCCCAATGCGGTCGATCTTGCACGATTCCAGATTGGGCTCTCAAGGAGCGAGTGCCGCCGCCGCGTTGGGCTGCCACTCGATCGGATGATTATCGGCTATATTGGCAAGTTTCGAACCTACGAGATCGAGAAGGGGATACCTGAGCTGATCGCGGCCATGGGCCTCCTGGGCAAGGGACTTGAACGCCCCCCTCTTCTTCTCTGTGTCGGCGGGCCGCTTGATCGCGTCGAACAATACCTGGCCCTCGGGAGCGCAAGTGGCGTGGATGTAGACTCCATGATGTTCGTCGACTTCCGTCCGCGCGATGAGATTGTGCTTTGGATGCGGGCCTGCGACGTGTGCACAATCCCTTTCCCGGAAACCGTGGAGCACTTCGCCAGGTTCGCATCGCCGATGAAGGCGTTCGAGTATATGGCTGCCGGTGTGCCGATTGTGGCGACTGATATCCCATCTCTTGCGGAGATTCTCGCCGACGGCCAAACTGCAGTCCTTGTCGAACCATCCAACCCGGACGCAATGGCGGCTGGGCTTCGAAGGATTCTCCTCGATTCCGAGTTCGCGGAAGGATTGGTCACTCGTGCCTTCGAAGGCGTTCGTGTGAATTCGTGGGAGGCAAGAGCGCAAAGAATGCTCGACTTTGTGCGCTCGAAATCGACGGGGGAAGTTGATCCTCACTGATGCCGATGCAACCCCTTCTTGAGACGGCGCGGCGAGGGGTGTTTCTCTACCGCGCAACGGTGATGGGCTGAGCGCCCGCCCGACCTTGACGCTGGAATGGGAGCAAAGATGAAGAGCGCCCCGGGCGTGCGAGGGACGAGGCCCCGAGCGGGACCACTGGGTTCCCAACGCCTCCATGGTTACACTTGGAAGCCGCGCGAGTTGTGTTACGTGGGGGTATTTGCGCCATGACTCGACGTCTGATTTCGTTCTCGCTGTATGGAGATGCGCAGTGCTATCGCACCGGTGCACTAAAGAACATCGAGACCGCGGCGCAGCTTTATCCTGGTTGGAGTTGTCGGTTCTATGTCTCTCAGGAAATCCCAGAGGATGTGGTTTCCAAGCTGGAGGTTGCTGGAGCGGAGATTGTGCGTCGGCGCAGGGTTCGCACATGGAGACCTTCCGCCGACCCTATGCTCTGGCGATTTGAGGTCGCCGGGGAACGAGGCGTCGATGCCGTAATCGTCCGAGACGCCGATTCGGTCCCCACGTCCAGAGAACGGGCGGCAGTTGAAGCCTGGTTGGAAAGTGGAAGTAGATTCCACCTAATGCGTGACCACCCCTTTCACAACCAACCCATGTTGGGCGGAATGTGGGGGTGTCGCGGAGGCGCCCTTCCCGACGTTGGCAGGCTCATCCGTCGGTGGGAAGTGTTCTTCCTTGTGTCCGGCGGGTGGGTCTTTCACAAGAGGGCCCACGACCAAGTGTTTCTGGGAATGATGGTCTACCCAATAGCCCGATCGAGAGCTCTCATCCATACCAGCTTCGTGAGATACATTGGTGAAGAAGCTGTCCCCTTCCCAACGGAAAGACTTGGGGAGGAATTCGTCGGGGAGTCGTTCCGCGACGACCCAGAAGGCGAAACACGAATGCGTTCGGCCCTTCGATGGGCTACTCCCATGACAGTGCCAACACCTGAATACCGTTTCATTCCAAGGGTGGCGAAGAAGGTGCTGTCACTCATCAGGGTGAGGGGCCCAAGATTCGCTGGAGAAAAGTGAGTTGAACCACGGCAATAGCTCTCCGTCGTCGACCGCACGAGCGGAACACGCCTCATCGACGATTGGAAAGCCGCGAGACTCCGCGATCGGCTGAAATCATACGCGTGGATGCTAGTTCACACGTGATAGTTGAAGTGAAGCCGGCGCGGTTTGAGGAGAACAACTGCGAAGGCGGCTACCATTTGACGGAGTGTGTATGACCGTGGTGACATTCGCAACGCGTGTGCGAGGCTGCCCAGGGCCCGCGAACGGTTGCCGTCCCTGTACTCTGCAAACGCCTGCCTCCACCACGATTGGCTGTAAGCGAAGGGCTGGAGGCGCGCCAGACTTGGCGGGAGCATTTCTTCGGAGAAGACCGAATCGAGAACCTTGCGATACTCTTCTGCGGTGCGCACGGACGCCGTGGAGGTCTTGGTGCCGACCCACTCGCGAGAACAGGCTAGTGACTCTTTGAGATAGCGGCAGGCGGACTGTTCTACCACCCGCGAGGCCCGCAGCCAGTATTCCCAATCAAGGACATAATGCAGAGATGTATTCACCGGCCCTACGGCTTCGACCACAGATCGCCCAAGGAAGACAGCGGGCTGCCCTGGGACTATGCCGCACGGCAGAAGGCGTTCGGGGTCGAACGTCGACGTTGGCTTGTGGCCAATCAGGTTGCCCTGGAAGTTCACAATGTCGATCCCACCCGAAACGACCTGGACGGATTGGCCTTCCACGAACTCTCTCGCCACACGGCGTAGAGCACCGGGATTGTAGTAATCATCAGAATTCAACCAGGCGAGAATGGAACCAGTCGAACGGCTCCACCCCTTGTTGATGGCGTCTCCCTGTCCGCGATCGGGTCCTCGTATCCAAGCTGCTAGAGCGGACTGGTATCTAGCGAGGACATTGGGGGTTGAATCGCTGCTTCCACCGTCAACGACAATGAGTTCAACGTCGGGGTAATCCTGATCGATGACCGAGCGCAAGCAGGTTTCGATCAAGTCGCCCTGATTGAGCGTCGGGACCACGACGGATATCCGCGGGAGCTTCACGACCTGTCACCTCGTATGGAAACGGCTAGGCGAGCCTAGATCAGCACAGGTCGAAACTACAGCAGGAAGGCGTGCCGCCCGGGCAACCGCTCTCAGATCGGAAGTGAACTGGGATTGAGATGTAGCCCAGGAGGTGCAATGATAAACCAAGACCGAATTCAGAGCACTCGCACGTGGGTCTGGGCACCGCGTCCAGAGGCAGTCTTCCTCATGTTGGTGCTGGGGTTGTCAGTGTCCTTCTTCGCCTTCTTCGCGATCCCCATCTTCTTTGGGCCATCCCAATCGATGATCTTCCCGGAATACGTACCGACGATCCGACCTATTGGGTGGGACCTGCGATTGATGCTTTCGTATGTGCAAGACTGGCTCACCCCCGGCGGTGCGCCGTACGCGGGCGGAAACCCCTATCCCCCTCTCGCCATGATTCTCTTCTGGCCGCTGGCCAAAATGGAGCCGCGAGTGTCGTTTGCGGTCTTGTCGGGGCTGACCCTTGGGGCGTACCTCTGGTGTGCCGGCTTCTTCCCATATCTCGCGCTCTTGCCACGGCGTCTCTCGCCGAGCGCCGTCCTTCTGTTTGGCGTTGGGTTGTTCTCGTACCCGCTCCATTTTGAAATCGAACGAGGCCAGTGGAATTTGATTGCAATGGCTCTGACGCTGGCGGGCGTGACCATAGCCAGGCGAAGAGAGAGTCTTCGCCTTCTCGGATATGTGCTGATCACCGTAGGCATCCAACTCAAGATCTATCCGGCCGTCGTCCTCTCGGCCCTCATCGTCGACTGGGCGCACCCACGGCGGGACCTTAGAAACGTGATCATTCTTCTCGCGGCGAATGCGGCCCTATTCTTCGTGATGGGCCCAGGGCTTTTCGTCGAGTTCGTAACATCCGTCCTACGCCAGGTGGCGGCACCCGGCGTATGGCTTGGCAATCATTCGATCGCCTCATTCGCTGCCCTTGTGGGAGCGGAGCTTACACAGAGAGGTATTGCGGTCGCCGGCATCTTGCAAACGATTGTCGCTCTGACCTGCCTCATTGCTCTCCTTGCTGGCGCAGCCGTGCTGGGCATTGCCCTTTGGCGCAGAGGCGAGCGTAGCCTGGATGGGTACGTGATACTGACGGCGGCCCTGATCGGCGTTCTTGTTCCATCCGTAAGCCACGACTACACACTTGCGGCGCTGATTGGCCTTGTGGGTCTGGTTCTTGCGGAGGAAGAGGGCAGACAGGTTCCCGCGTTGGGGGCGCAAGCAACGAGATTCGCCGCCGTGAGGTTCGCCGCATTGCTTGTGCTTTGCGTGTCTTTTGGGGCCGTGTTGTTCTCTTTTGCCTACAAGCCTGCCTGGGTAGCGAACAACATGCCATTCCTGTTGGTGACGTTTCTAATGACGGTGACATTGAGATGGATGCGAACCTTCCCGGCGTTGCGAAATCAACCCTTGCCTCCTCGCATGGGGGAAGAAGAAGTGGCGTGAGGGAGGACCTATGATAGCCTTGAGTCAAAAACCGGATGGTGCCTGGTGAACAATTCGCTTCGTTCCCTCCATCTGCTCAAGGCCACCGGCATCGCCGGCGCCGAGACGCACCTGCTGGCACTGCTGCCCGCCTTGCGCGAGCATGAGGTCGAGAGCGCCCTGATCCTCATGGAGGATCCGCGCCGCTTGCAGCACGAGTTTGTTGCGCAGGCCGAGGCGGCAGGCATCGCAACGGCGCGCATCCCGATCCGCGCGCACATCGACTCGGGCGCGGTGGCGCGCATTCGGCACGCGATCCTGGCGCTCGAGCGTCGCGCCGCGCAGGGCCCCTTCGACCTGCTTCACGCTCACCTGCCGCACGCCGAGCTGTACGGCGCGCAGGCAGTGCGGGCCTTCGAGAGCATGCACTTCCTCATCTCACGCCACAACGACGATCGCTTTCGCCGCTCGCGGCTGCTGCGTCTGGTCTTTGCGCCATCGCGGCGGCGGGCCGAGCGCATCCTGGCGATTTCACGCGCCATTGCGGCGTCGCTGGTCTCGCTCGAAGGCGTCGCGCGCGAGAAGATCGAGGTGGTGCATTACGGCCTGGACGGCGAGGGATTCGCCGCTCAGGCATCGCCCGGCCGATTGCGGACCGAGCTTGGTCTGCAGGACGAACCTTTGATCGGCTTCGTCGGCCGCATGGTGGCGCAGAAGGGCGTGGATGTGCTGCTGCGGGCCTTCGAGGCCGTCCGGCGCAAGTTGCCCGAGGCGCATCTGGTGCTCGCCGGGGATGGACGGCAGATGCAGGCGATGCTCTCGCTGGCGCGGTCCCTCCGCATGGGCAAGTTCCACTTCCTTGGTTGGCGCTCCGATATCGCCGACATCATGGCCGATATCGATGTGCTGGCGATACCCTCGCGCTGGGAGGGGTTTGGGTTGGTCGCCCTGCAGGCCATGGCGATGGCGCGGCCGGTGGTCGCCTCGCGCGTCAGCGCGCTGCCTGAGATCATTGAGAACCAGATCACCGGAATGCTCGTCCCTCCCGACGACCCTGCCAAGCTTGCACGCGCGCTGATCGAGGTTCTGAGGATGCCGGAGCGCGGCGCCGCGCTGGGCCGCGCTGGAAATGCGCGCCTCGCGCGCGAGTTCACACTCGACCGGATGGCGGAGACCACCGCGCGCATCTACCGCGAGGTGTGCACCGAACCGCGCAAGTAGCAGCTTGCAGAACTCCCGCCTCGTCCTCACCCCCTGACCCCCTTTCCGCCTTGAAGCTGTATAGGACTCAGCGGATTCCGGCGGAGAGGGGGATGATACATGAGGAGGAGGGGGCAAGCTGTCCCCCTCCTCCTTGATGACCTCGCCACTCCATGCTTCCTGACGTCGACTTTCCTGGCGGGAGGAGCAACCCCACCCGACCATTGAGGCACGCAGTAGCGTGCCCAGGCATGTTGCCGCCGGAATCGCGACGAAGCGTGGGTTGATGCGGGAGGCTCCAAAATGGCTTCCTCGCCTTGCACTACTCCGCGGCCAAGGCTCCTCGCATTGACGCGAGTGAGACGCATCACCGGGAGGGTCGAGGTCTTGAAGGAGACGGGGGCCGGAGGCCCCCGTCTCCTTCTCCTTCCTCCCCCCTCTCCGCCAAGGACCCAACTTCGGCAAGAGCTGGATCTCCATGGAGAAGGGGCAGGGGGTGAGGCCTAAGGGCCCGCCACTCCCCAAACCTCAGCACCGCTATAATCAAATCTGTCTCAATTCGTCTTGGATGAGCCGGTCGCCCTTTCTGCAATGCGGCCGGCGGATGGTGGCGTGCCTGCTTTGCGCATTCGTGTGGCTTTAGTCATTTCCCGCCTCAACATCGGCGGCCCGGCAACGCACGTGGTGCAGCTGGCCGCGGGGCTGCCTGCCGAGCGCTTCGACGTGCGCCTGATCGCCGGGCGCGAAGGCCGCGGCGAGGGCAGCATGCGCTATCTTGCGGATAAGGCCGGAAT
>MGOA01000158.1 GCA_001796965.1 Chloroflexi bacterium RBG_16_64_43 | reverse complement strand
ATCGGGGCTGAAGTTGACAAAGCCGTGTCACATGCGTATAATCGCCCTAATACCTACGAACTGCCCTGGAGGGACCCGCCAGCCGGCGTACGCCGATCCACCCAACGCTGCGCAGGCGGGGCCAGGCACCCAACAACTGAGCGCACCATCCTATTCGATTGGGTACAGCGCTGCCGACACGCTGTGGTGAGCGTGTAATTCCCGCTAACTTCACTACTCGACGCTTATCCGAAACAGGTATCGACCTGGGGCCAGGGGGCGTCGTGCATCCCAGCGCCTCGTGAGCGAAAGGAGGTGGTCAGAAGACATGGAAAACGGCCGCAAGGCCTCTCGGCCTTGCCGAGGGAGGCCGTTGGGACTCGCATCATTTGTGCGCGACCGAACACTCACGTCGATTCGCCATGCACCTGAGGAGGAGGAACTCCCATGAAGGCACGCCGTATTTTGTCTGCACTCTTTGTGTTCAGCATCTTGCTGGCGGCATGCGCCACCGCGACGCCTGCACCGACAGCAGCGCCGATTGAGCCGACCATGGCTCCGGCCACCAGCGCTCCGAGCGGCCCGCCGGCAGTCTGCGGCACCGACGCTGGCGGCTGCGCGGTCTTCGCCGCTGGTGAGCCGATCATGATCGGCTTCGCCGGCCCGATGAGCGGTGACGTTTCCGCATTCGGCATCGATGCCTCGCAGGGCATCGACATCGCCCTGACCGACGCGGGCACCTTCGAAGGCCATGCCTTTGAGCAGGTCCCGGAAGACGACCAGGCCTCGCCTGAGGTCGGCGCTGCAGTAGCCCAGCGCTTCGCCTCCAACCCGGCCGTGGTGGCCATCGTCGGCCATCTGTTCTCGGGCGCAACCAACGCGGCCATGCCGATCTACGCCGACGCGTTCCTGCCGATGATGTCACCCTCGGCCACGCGCATTGACTTGACCGAGCAGGGCAACCCGTCCTTCAACCGCAACGTGGGCAACGATAAAGTCCAAGGTCAGTTGGCAGCCACGTTCATATTCGATAATCTTGGCGCCAAGAAACTGGCCATCATCCACGATGGCGGCGCCTACGGACTCGGCTTGGCCGAGCGCGCCCGCGACGTCTACGTATCGCTGGGTGGTGAAGTGGTCGCCTTCCAGGGCATCGAGGTCGGCGGCACTGACTACAGCGCCGTCCTGGCGGATGTCGCGGCCAAGGGCCCGGAGGCCATCTTCTTCGGTGGCTACACTGGCGAAGGCGCCGTGATCGCGAACCAGAAAGCCGGCGCCGGCATGGCGGACGTCACGTTCATCAGTGATGACGGCATCTACGGCTCGCAGTTTGTCGATCTGGCCGGTGCCAACTCCGAGGGTGTCTACGCCACCTCAGCCGGCCGCCCGGCGGCGTCGACCGCAGTAGCGGAGTTCGATGCGAAGTATCTCGCCGCCTACGGCGTTCCCTCCGGCTCGCTCTCTCCTTACAGCTGGTATAGCTACAGCTCAGCGGCCGTGCTCATCGATGCCATCAAGAAGACGGCCATTGTCGGTGGAGATGGCAGTTTGTACATCCCACGCGACGCTCTGGTCAAAGCCGTTCGAGGCACGAAGGGCTTCCAGGGTCTGGTTGGCGATATCACCTGCGACGCGACCGGCGAGTGCGGCACGGGCGGGTTCGCGGTTTACGCTGTCCAGAACAGCACGTGGGTCGAACTTCCCGCGGGCTACAAGCCCTCCTAAGCACGCGTGTGCGTTCTCACGGCTGGTAGGGTGAGGCTGCCTCACCCTACCAGCTTGTCCTGAATAAGTTCTGTCGCCGGCAGCCAGCCCAGGTCTCGTCAAGGCATAGCCCCATGCCCGAGAGCGCGCTACCCGCCCGCACCCGTAAGCGCATCACGCCCTACCAGATCGCCCAGGTTGTCATCGGCCTCGGCTTTTTGGCCTTCGTCGCCTGGCGCTTGTACGAGGTGCTCGTCGTCGAGCGCACCTACGGCCCGGACACTTGGCTCAAGTTCGCCATTTCCGGTTTGATCATCGGAAGTGTCTACGCCCTTATCACCATTGGTTACACCCTGGTCTACGCCATCTTGCGCATGATCAATTTCGCCCACAGCGAAGTGTTCATGGTGGGCGCCTTCGCCGGATTCTTTGTTTTCGAAGCCCTCAAGTCCCTCCCCGTCGGCACCGGCGAGCATGCATTTATCGAGGTCTATCCCATCCCTTCGATCATCCTGGGTTTTGTGGCGGGCATCGCCACCTCAATGGTCACCGGCGTGGCCCTGGAGCGAATTGCCTACCGCCCTCTGCGCGGGGCTCCGCGCCTCGTGCCTCTCATCAGCGCGGTCGGCGCCTCGATCTTTCTGCAAAACGCAGCCCAGTTGATGTTCGGCCCCCAGCGCCGGACTTTTGTTAATTTACCGGCCCTCGACCGCAACTTGGGATGGACCTTGACCGTGGGCGAAAAGCCGGTGCTCATCACCTACACCGGCGTATTCACCTTCATCCTGGCCATCGTGCTGCTGATCTCGCTGTACCTCATCGTGCAGCGCACGCGCCTCGGGCGCGCGATGCGCGCTGTCTCCGAGAACAAGCAGACTGCTGCCCTGATGGGCATCGACGTCGATGGCGTCATCTCGCGCACCTTTGCCATCAGCGGCGTGTTGGCCGGCGCGGCGGGAGTCATGTGGGGGATCCACTACGGCCAGATCCATGCCTATGTCGGCTTCATCCCCGGCATCAAAGCCTTCACCGCGGCGGTGCTGGGCGGCATCGGCAATATTCCGGGCGCAATGCTCGGCTCGATGACCCTCGGTTTGATCGAGTCTCTCGGCCCCGGCGGCCTGGGGATGGACTTCCAATTGAAGGACGTCATCGCATTCTCTATCCTGGTCCTGGTCCTCATCTTCCGCCCCTCGGGCATTCTGGGCGAAGTGCTGAGCGAGGAGAAGCTATGATCGCCTCCGACGTTCGCCAGGGGCTTCGCTCCGGAATGCTGCTGGCCATCGTGGTGGTCTTCCTCTTTCTGATTGGAGCCACCACGACCATCGCCGACATCTTCGCCAACGCACTCAAGCAAGATCGCGGAGTGAGTCTGCAGGCCGTGCTCGGTCTGCTCGCATTGTGGGCCGGGTCGCAAGCAGCCAAGGTCTCTCTTGACGAAAAACGACCGAGCTGGCCGCGCACGTTGTTGCGGGCGGGCGTGGCGGGCTTGTCGTCCGGGTTGGTCATCGGCCTAACCCTCCTACTGACCCTGCGCCTGCACGAGCAGGGCATCAACTTGCGGACGTATCTCTACCAGCTTTCGCCCGCCTCGCTCGATCTGTGGTCGCTGGGGCGCTCCCCAATCGCAGCTGCACTCTTCCATGTGCTCCTGCCCCTGGTGGGCTGCCTGGTGGGTGCCGTATTGGCGCGCGGTTTCAGGGACGCCCCGTGGCGGGGACCCGCCAGCCGGCGCATGAGCGCTGTGCGCGAGGCCATTACGCGGCCGCTCGCAAACGCCGCTCGCACGCGTTGGGGGCGCATTCTCCTGTACGCCGCGCTCGGCACGCTGCTGCTCCTGCTGCCGCTGCGCCTCAACAACTACTGGAACTTCACCCTCGGCACGGTGGGCATCTACGTGCTCATGGGATTGGGGCTGAACGTCGTCGTTGGCCTGGCGGGCCTGCTCGATCTGGGGTACGTCGTCTTCTTTGCGGTCGGGTCCTACACGATCGGGTTGCTGACCGCACCGACCCCTCACAACCTGATGTGGGATTTCTGGATTGTCCTGCCGATCGCAGTCTTGCTGGCCGCGATCATCGGAGTCCTGCTCGGCGTCCCGGTGCTCCGTCTGCGCGGCGATTACCTGGCCATCGTAACCCTGGGTTTCGGTGAGATCATCCGCGTGCTGCTCAAGGCCGAAGCGCTGGCTTCGTTTTCAAACGGTCCGCGCGGCATCCCCTCCATCGCCCAACCTACCCTCGTTGGGCTTCCCTTCGGCAGCGACCGCGACTTCATGTATATGATCATCCTGAGCGTGATGCTGGTGATCTTTCTGACCAACCGCTTACAGAACTCACGCGTGGGGCGGGCCTGGATTGCCATCCGCGAGGACGAAACGGTGGCCCGGGCCATGGGCATCAACACGCTTACCTCCAAACTCCTGGCATTCGGCATCGGCGCAGCCTTCGCCGGGTTGGGTGGGGTGCTGTTCGCATCGCGCTCCCAGTTCACCGGGCCCGACGACTTCAACCTAATGGTGTCGATCAATGTGCTCGCGGTGGTCATTGTGGGTGGCATGGGCAGCATTCCCGGCGTGATCGCGGGCGCCTTCGTGCTCAAGGGGCTGCCGGAGGTGCTGCGCGAACTGGATGCCTACCGCATCCTGTCCTTTGGTGCGTTGTTGGTGGCGATGATGGTGCTCCGCCCGGAGGGCCTCATCCCCTCCACCCGCAGGCGCCTCGAAATGCAGGAGGCTCGCGCGGCCGAGTCGCCGCCCGCCACGCCTGTCGCTCCCGTGGGCCGAGGAGGGGCAGCATGAGCGGCCTGCTTAACATCCGTCAGCTCACCAAGCATTTTGGCGGCCTGCTGGCCGTCGACCGCCTCGACCTGGTCATTCCGGAGAAGTCAATCGTCAGCGTGATCGGGCCGAACGGAGCGGGCAAGACCACGCTCTTTAATTGCATCACCGGGTTCTACGACATCGACTCCGGCGAGATGGAATTCGCCGGTGAACTGCTCAACGGCCTCACGCCGGACGCGGTGGTTCGGCTGGGGATTGCCCGTACCTACCAAAACATCCGTTCCTTCCCGAACATGTCGGCGGTCGAGAATGTATTGGTGGGCATGCACAGCCACCTGCACACGGGAGCACTCAGCGCCGCGCTGCACCTGCCGGGTGCGGTGCGGGAAGAATCCGAAGCGCTGGGCAAAGCCCTCTCACTCCTAGAATACGTCGGCCTGAAGGGCAAGGCCGACACGCTCGCCCGCAACATGCCCTACGGTGAACAGCGCCGCCTCGAAATCGCGCGCGCGTTGGCCAGCCAGCCCAGGCTGATCTTGCTCGACGAACCCACCGCGGGGATGAATCCGCGAGAGACGAGCGAAACGACGTCGCTCGTGAAGCGACTGCGCGATGATCTGGGCATCACCGTCCTGCTCATCGAGCACGACATGCGGGTCGTGATGGGGATTTCCGAGCGCGTGACCGTCCTGGATTACGGGGTAAAGATCTCGGAGGGGACACCCCAAGAGGTCCAGCACGATCGTCGAGTCGTCGAAGCCTACCTGGGGCGCGGGGCAGCCGCCGGCCTCGAATCTCCAGCCACCGCGTGAACGTCGAGGAGCGCGCGATGCCCCTTCTAGAAGTCCGGGACGTCCACACCTACTACGGCAATATTGAAGCCCTCAAGGGCGTGTCGCTCACGGTCGAGAAGGGTGAGATCGTCACGCTGATTGGCGGAAATGGCGCGGGCAAGACGACTACCTTGCGCACGATTTGCGGCTTGCTCAAGCCTCGCTCGGGAACCATCGTGTTGGACGGGAAGGACTTGGCGCGCACCAAGGCCCACGAGATCGTCAACCTGGGCGTGGCCATGGTCCCCGAAGGACGAGGTGTGTTCTCGCGCCTGACCGTGGCCGAGAACTTGGACCTGGGGGCATACACCCGCACCGACCGCGGCGCCATCCGCCGGGACTTGGAAATGGTGTTGCGCCTCTTCCCTCGGCTCAAGGAGCGCTTTCGCCAGATTGCCGGCACGCTCTCGGGCGGAGAGCAGCAAATGCTGGCCACCGGGCGGGCGCTTATGGCTCACCCACGTTTGCTGCTGATGGATGAGCCCTCGATGGGCTTGGCCCCGATCCTGGTCGAAAGCATCTTCGACACGTTGCGCGAAGTGAACCGCGAGGGCACAACCATTCTGCTCGTCGAGCAAAATGCGCACATGGCGCTTCAAATCGCCAACCGCGGTTACGTGCTCCAGACCGGCCAGATTGCGCTGGCGAAATCCGCCGAGGAATTGCAGCACGACCCGATGGTGCGCAAAGTCTACCTGGGTATCGACTAGCCGCCGCTGGCAGCCGGGCGACCCTCGCGCGAGCAATCGAGGGTGATCCATCCTGCGGCGCAAGGAAAACTCCCGCCTCCTTCACAGCTCCCTGCCGTGCACCTTCGGCGGGGAGCCTGCTTTCGCGCTGCGACCGCGTGCGATACACTCAGCCGCAGGAGACCTCCATGGCGGTCGAAGTCATCACGATTGGCACCGAGCTGCTTCTCGGCGATATCCTCGACAGCAATGCCCAGTTCATTGCACGCGCGTTGCGCGAGGCGGGGATCGATCTCTTCTGGAAGACGACTATCGGCGACAACCCCGAACGCATCGCCGAGGCGGTGCGCCTGGCCCTCTCGCGCGCCGAAGCGGTGATCACCACCGGTGGGCTGGGCCCGACCATCGACGACCCGACGCGCGAGGCGGTGGCGCGCGCCACGGGACGCCCCCTCGAGTTCCGCCCCGAGTTGTGGCAGCAGATACAGGAGCGCATGGCCCGCTGGGCGCGCGTCACGCCCGAGAACAACCGCCGCCAGGCCTACCTGCCTCAAGGCGCAACCGTCATCGAAAACCCGGTGGGCACGGCGCCCGGCTTCATTGTCGAAACGGAGCGCAGTTGCGTGCTCACTCTGCCCGGCGTGCCGCGCGAAATGCAGCACATGCTGGGCGAGGTGGTCATCCCTTACTTGCGCCGCCGGCTTGGCGTGCAGGCCATGTTTCGCACGCGGGTGCTGCACCTCGCGGGCATGGGCGAGGCGGCGGTCGACGAACAGATCGGTGAGTTCGAGGCGCTCGGCAACCCCACGGTTGGCCTGGCCGCGCACAACGGGATCATTGACGTGCGCATCACCGCCAAGGGGCAAAAGGAAGCCGAGCTTGCCGCGGTCATTGGCAAGCTCGAAGCGGAGATCCGGCAGCGCCTGGCGGAGGCCGTGTTTGGCGCCGACGATGAAACACTGGAGGGAGTCACGCTGCGCCAAGCGGCTGAGAGGGATGCGCGCGTTGCGGTGGTGGAATGGGGAACAG
>MGOA01000157.1:7829-8094 GCA_001796965.1 Chloroflexi bacterium RBG_16_64_43 | reverse complement strand
CTCGGCGGACCAAACTTGACCGAGCAATCGCAGCCCGGCGGCGGCCGGCACAAGGCGTACCAGCACGTCGTAGCCGCCTTCGCTAAATCCAAAACGCGGCAATGTAAGCTGAGGCGGGAATATCCCTAAGCGCAGTGAAATTCCTGCTAGAAGCGCCAGTTGCGAGAGTGCCGGGGCAGAGGCGAGCGAGATGTTGCCCGGCGCAGCGCTCTGGAGACTCAAGGCAGGCAGGAATCCCACCAGCACCAGCAATGTACCTAGCGAA
>MGOA01000157.1:0-7790 GCA_001796965.1 Chloroflexi bacterium RBG_16_64_43 | reverse complement strand
ATCCACGGGCAGACTCTGCCGGAGCATCAGGATGAGGATAAATCCCAAGAGGTCCACCCATGCCCATGAAAGAAGCAGAGCACCCGGGTTTGCGGCCGCGAATGAGGCGATGGCCGCGATGGACATCAGGTAGGCCGCCGCCCGCGCCGAGCGGCGTGCCGCCGGACGATCGAGCCCGCTCCCCTGAAGTGCGGTCAGGAGAACAAGCAGGGCGAATCCCAACGCACGCCCGCCATCATCCAGGACGAAGCGCAACGGTTCCGGCGCCAGCGAGACAGGCAACCACATCAGGCTGACCTCCGCCGGAAGCGGCAGCGGCAGCGCGAGCACTAGAAGGCCGAGCAGCGGGGAGGCCGAAGCCAGAATGCGTGCCAGACGCCGCCGGGGCGCCACGAACAGCGAGGCCAGCGCGCCCACGGCGAGCAGCGCCGCAATGATTACCAGCAGCAAGGGAGAGCTCCTTTGCGAGGCGTCATTCTAGCACAGCGATATCACACGCGGCCGCGCAAGAGGCGTAGTCCGTGCAAGCCCCAGTGGAGAATTCGCTGCGGAACAAGAGGCAGGGCGTGGCGCATCACATTGCGCTGCGCCGCGGCTAGGTGTTGCGCCTCGGCGCCGATTGCCGGGGCAGCGGCTCCGTAACGTTCGCGGGTGTAGTAGCGAGCGATGAGATCGAGCGATGGTGTGAGTTCTGGCAGACGCTGTTTGAGTCGCGCCACATGTTCGAGCGGAGTGAGATGCGGCCCGCGCTCGAGATTATGCCAATCGCTCAATCGACGGGTCCAGACGTAGGCCCGTTCGGCGGTGCTGAGCGGTGCGGGATCCCGAGCGCCTTCGGGCTCGCGCAGCTCGCCGCGTGGCAACCCCGGCGAAGAGGCCTTCTCATTTGTGCGCCGCCCACTCGCGAAGATGTGCTGCGCAGCGCGCAGGGGAGAATCGCCTCGCATGAACACGATGGTTGCCCAGGCTGCGGCCAGCATCAGGAGCACCGCGGGCACGCCCAGAACGATCAGGCCGATGGGCAGGCGGGCGCGCCCGGCGCCGCCCTGGTCCAAGGCCTGCTCTTCGGGGATGTTCCCCAGGCGCGGGTCGCGCGGATCCTCGATCGGGTCCGTGACGGGAGCAGAGGTAGATGCGGGCGGGGCTGCCCGTACGAGCGGGCGCACCAATTCCGGCTCGGAAGCCGTGGGCTCGAACTCCACCCACCCCAGGTTCGGGAAGTAGACTTCCGGCCAGGCATGCGCGGCGCTCTCGCGGACGAGAAACGTACGGCCGCTCTCATCGGCTTCGCCCTGCGAAAAACCGACGGCTAACCGCGCCGGAATGCCCAATGCCCGCAGCAGTATGACTTCCGCCGAGGCGTAGTAGTTGCAGTAGCCGCGCGGCGAATCGAAGAGGACCCAGTCGACCGGGTCGCTACCGGTTGGCGGCGGAGAGATCTTCACATCATATTCGATGGCCCCGCGCAAGTAGCGCGTCACCGCCTCCGCTTTGTCGAAGGCCGTGGGCAGATCACCGGCGATGCGGTAAGCAAGCTCGCGCGTGCGCGAGGTGACGCTCGCTGGAAGCTGCAAATAGTGATCCTGAATCCATCCTGAGTAGGTCTGGCCGGCCGCGCGCAGCGAGCTCTGGTCGGCGCGCAGCATGGCCGAGCGCTCCAGGTAGCTTGTCCCGTTGGAGAGCAGTGCCTTGGAGCGAGCGCTGGCTACGCTCAGCCCGTCGGGGTCGCTCTCGATCCACAGCGGACGGTCGACCCACACCGGTTCCGATATTAGATACAAGCGCGCGATGGAAGGTGAGAGCACTGTGAAGCGCGCCTCGATCGGTAGGCGCCCGGAGGCATGCTCTGGCTGGAGTTCGTCGTCGCTCGGATCGAAGCTGCGACCGAGGCTGGCGGTGAGCTGCCAGTGGCCGTCCTGGTAATAGTCGTAGACTGCCGCGCGCCAGTAGAAGCGGTCCAACGTAGGGGCGCTCTCAATTGGATCATTCGCCGCTGCGCGCCGGATGAACGCATCCGCATCAGGGGCGCGCGAAGTTGTCACCTCGAAAACCGGCGAGGCGCTCAGGTCCACGGCCCCGCCCAAGGCCAGCGACTGGCCGTAATAATCGCCGGGGCCCGGCCCGGCCGCCTGCAACTCGCCAAACAGGCGGGTGAATGTTTCGCGCGCCGAATCCCACCGGCGCCCCCAGCGCGCATCTTGCTCGAGTGTCTGCAGCGCGCTGCGCCCCGAGGCGCCCCAAGCCAGGGTCAGCACCACAATCGTGGTGAGCAGCGCGACGCGAGCGAACTCATAGCTCACTTCGCCGGTGAAATTGACCGCGTGCGATCTCCAATCATCCTTTTGCTCGTGCAGTGAGAAGCGCGCCAGAAGCAGCAACCCAAACAAGAGATACAGCGCCAGGTAGAAGCGTTGGTTCACCTCTCCGCTGTAGAAGTAAGCCACGGCCAGGACCCCGACGCCGGTCGGCAGAAAAGCCGCCCAGAAGCGGCCCAGGCGAAAGGCCGACCAGGCCCCGAGGCTCGCCAGCATCCACATGGCCCACAAGAGAGCCAGGGTGAAGATGAGCAGGTCACTGTTGGGCGCGCCGGTGTATAGCCTGCGGAAGAATTCCGACAGGCGTGCGAGCGACAGCCAAGTGCGCAGGTGCATACCCAGCCATATTCCGCCCGGCTGTCCACTTATCGGAGATTCCTGGAACAGGGCCCACAACACGAAGGTCAGGCCGTAGCCCGCGGTCAACAGCGCGCTGGCGCGCGGGCGAAAGCGGCTTTGTGCAAGTATCCAGCCAAGAAGCCCGGCAGCGAACGCGGCGGCAGGTACGCGCCCCAAGCCGGGAGCCCACTGCGTGGCCGCCAAGGCGTAGCCGGCGGTGAGCAGCATGCCCAGTACAAGAAAGAGACTCCAACCATCGGTTCGCGGGGGGCGCATTCGAGGTCTCTGCAAGAAAAGTGTACCCTTTATGGCAAGCGGATTGCAAGAAGGATCGCACACATTCGACAAAAACGCTCGACTATAATGGGTGCATGCCTTCCCTGCAGGCGCGGGCGCGGCGGATCAGCCATCGGCTGCGCATGCTGTACGGCGAGGCGACCGGGCGCGAGAGGTTGCCGGCGCTGGATGAATTGGTGTGCACGATTCTTTCGCAGAACACCAACGACGCGAACCGCGACCGGGCCTTTCTCGCGTTGAAGGAAGCCTTGCCCACCTGGGAGGCGGTGCGCGATGCAGCGCCAGGCGAGGTGATACGAGCGATCCGGCCGGCCGGGCTGGCCCAACAAAAAGGGCCGCGCATCCAGGAGGCCCTGCGCCGGATCACGAACGAGCGTGGCCGGCTGGACCTGGAATTTCTCCAGGTGCAATCGGCGGAAGAGTCCCGGAAGTGGTTGCGCAGCCTGCCGGGCGTGGGGCCGAAGACGGCCTCCATCGTTATGCTTTTTGCGCTGGGGCATGCGGCCTTTCCTGTGGATACGCACATCTACCGCGTGACCCAACGCTTAGGTCTGCGGCCGGCGCACCAGTCGTACGAGGCGGCCCACGTTCACCTGGCGCGGCTCTTCGAGCCGCAGTGGTACGCCGCGGACCATCTTAATCTGATCCGCCTCGGGCGCGAAGTGTGCCAGGCGCGCCGCCCGAAATGCACGGAGTGTCCATTGTGCCGTATGTGCCCGGTAGGCCGGGCCACGAGTCGGCGCGCGAGGCAAGCATGAATCAGACTGCACTTCCAGCTTCGGTCGATGCGGTCAAGCAGTCGCTGGAGAAACTCCAGGCGCGCTTGGCCAAGACCGACTCGCTGCAGCCGCTCATGGCGCAGACCCTGCAGCAACTGAATACATTGGGCGACGACCTGGCGCGGGCCGATGAGCAGTCGCGCTTGCTCACCCTGTATCGCGTATCGCAAGCTCTCGGCTCCTCGCTGCTGCTCGACGATTCGCTGACCCAGGTGATGGACGCTGTGGTGCAGCTGACGGGCGCGGAACGCGGCTGCATCATGCTGATCGACGAGGTGGGCGGCACGCTCAACCTGCGCGCCGCTCGAAACCTGGACCGGCTGAATCTCGGCCAGAAGGAAATGGAGTACAGCCGCACGGTAGTGGAAACCGTGGCGCGCACCGGAATGCCGGTGCTCACCACTAATGCCCAGACCGACCCGCGCTTCTCAAACCAACGTTCCGTCAAGCGCTACGCCCTGCGATCGATTCTGTGTGTGCCGCTCAAGGTCAAGGAACACGTGCTGGGCGTCATCTATTGCGACAACCGCGTGCGGGCCGGGCTGTTTACCTCGCGCGATCTGGAACTGCTCTCGACGCTGGCGACTCAGGCCGCCACCGCAATCGAGAACGCGCGCCTGTACACGCTCACCGACCAGGCCCTGCAAGCGCGAGTGGAAGAGCTCGAACGGCTGCAACAGGTGGATCGGCAACTCAACGCCAACCTCGAGCCGCAGCGCGTGGCCGATACTCTGCTCGAGTGGGCGCTGCAGATCACCCACGCCTCGCAAGGCTGGGTTGCGGTACGCATGGATGAGGAGACCGGCTTGCACATCGCCGCCTCGCGTGGTTGGGCGGAGGGCGAAGGCCCCTCCTTCCCCAACAACGGCGACCCGCTGGCGCATGCCCTGGAGAACAAACGCCTGAGCGCACGCCCGGCCAGCGTCAAATCGTCGGCCGCGCTACTCACGCCGGTGATGCGTGAGGGCAGCGTCATCGGTGCAGTGTATGTCAGCCGGCCGATGCCCAGCTTTTTGCCCAGCGAGCAGGAGGCGCTCAGCCGCCTGGTGGATCATGCCGCCACGGCCCTCGAGAACACCCGCTTGTTCCAGGCCGTGCGCCGCGCGGATGAGGCCAAGTCGCAGTTCGTCTCGATTGTGTCGCATGAACTCAAGGTGCCCATGACCTCAGTGCGCGGCTATGCCGACCTGCTGCGCAAGGGGTCGGCCGGGCCCGTCACCGACCGCCAACTCGAATTCCTGGATACCATCCAGAAGAACGTCGATCGCATGGCGGCGCTGGTCTCCGACCTGCTCGACCTCTCGAGCATTGAGAGCGGCCGTCTACGCATGGAACTCGGCCCGCTTTCGCTGGGGCGCTACTTGCAAGAAACGCTGGCCAGCATGGAGCCCAATTTTGCACTGCGTCAGCAGCAAGTGGATGCCGCCATCCCCTCCGATCTGCCAGCCGTGCGCGCCGATCGCAACCGTCTGATGCAGATCATTGCCAACTTGCTCAGCAATGCCAACAAGTACACCCCCTCCGGCGGCAGCATCTCGGTGCGGGCGCAGCGCGAAGGCGACCGGGTGCGCATCCTGATTCAAGACACGGGCATCGGTATGACCCGCGAAGAGCAGGAGCGCTTGTTCAGCCAGTTCTTCCGCGGGGAATCGGCTGCCGTACGCGATCAGCCTGGATGGGGGCTGGGGCTGCACCTCACCAAACGCCTGGTCGAATTGCAGGGGGGCACGATCGGGGCGACCAGTGAACCGGGCAAAGGCAGTGTGTTCTGGTTCACACTGCCGGCGGCCAGTGAGGCCCGTGCTGCGGCGTGATCCGCGGGTACGCTCGATACGCAACCCTCGTGCCAATATCGAATAGAATACGCAAGCACGCGGATCGCTGTGATCCGCGCGGACCGCGTGCCCGGGGATAACAGGCATGCCAACCACACTCACCTGGCTGGGACACGCCGCATTCCTGATTGAGACGAGCGGCAAAGTTGTGCTGGTGGATCCGTACCTGGATGACAATCCCTCGGCCAGCGTGCGTGCTGATCAGGTGACGCCGGACTACATTCTCGTATCGCATGGCCATGGCGACCATTTGGGCGACACCCTGGCCATTGCCCGCCGCACCGGCGCCCTGGTGGTGAGCAACGCCGAGATCATCACCTGGCTGAAGAACCAGCAGGTGGCCGGACACGCGCTGCACATAGGCGGCGGGCACCACTTCCCATTTGGTCATCTCAAACTGACGCCCGCGATGCACGGGTCGATGCTACCGGATGGATCGGATGGCGGGCACGCAGCCGGATTCCTGCTGACCACCGCGGACGGCAAGAAGATCTACCTTGCGGCGGACACCGGGCTCTTTGGCGACATGCGCCTGATCGGCGAGGAGGGGATTGATCTGGCGGCCTTGCCGATTGGCGACAACTACACCATGGGGCCGGAGGACGCCCTGCGCGCGGTGACATTCATCGCCCCGCGGCTCGTCCTCCCCATTCACTACAATACGTTTGACCTGATCCAGCAAGACGGGCACGCGTGGGCCGCCCGTGTGGAACGCGAGACGGGCGTGCCGGTGCGTGTGCTCAGCCCGGGCCAATCGCTGCAGATCTGAGATCTTGCCTCCATGGACGCCCTGATCCAGTCAACCACACTGCTCCTGGGGCTCAACCTCAGCGCCGACCAGCGGCGCAAGGTCGAGCGCTACTCCGAAGAACTGGTGCGATGGAATCGACGCGCCAACCTCACCGCCATCACCGACCCGGGCGAGGTCGCCACCAAACACTTTCTGGATTCGTTCTCTTGTTGGCAAGCCTTGTCAGCGGCTTCACCGCGGCGCGTGATCGATATCGGCACAGGCGCCGGCTTCCCGGGTCTGGCGCTCAAGATTCTCATCCCTGCCCTGGAAATCACATTGGTCGAGGCCACTGGCAAGAAGGCGGAGTTCTGCCGGCATGTGGTCCAGACTCTGGACATGCGCCAGGTGCAAGTTGTGCATGGCCGAGCCGAGGATGTGGCTCATCAACCTGAACATCGCGAGCAATACGATGGCTCGCTGGCGCGGGCTGTTGCTGAATTGCCGACATTGGCGGAGTATCTACTGCCCTTCACCCGCATCGGCGGGCTGGCCGTGGCGCAGAAGGGCGAGAGCGGGCCCTCGGAGGCCCACGCCGCATCCGAGGCGATGCGCCTGCTGGGAGGCACGTTGCGCAAGATGATCCCGGTGGAATTGCCGGGGGTGGCCGAGACGCGCTACCTGGTGGTGATGGAAAAGGTCGCCTCTACCCCCGAGCGATATCCGCGCCGCGCGGGCATTCCCGCCAGGCGGCCGTTACTGTAAAGGATCGTCCAGCCCAGCGAAGCACACGACAGGCACAGCGCCGGTCATTCCGGGTGCAGCCTCCCAGCCTCTAGGCGCCAGGTGGGCGTCTGTTTGCGGAATGAGGCGGGCAGCATCTCCGGGTCGGTCGTGGTGAGCAGGGCTTGCTCGGCGGAACCGAGATGCTCGAGCAAATCCTCGCGCCGGGTACGGTCCAGCTCCGAGAGCACCTCATCCAGTAGCAGCATCGGCCACTCGCCTACACGCGCGCGCATCCATTCCACCTCGGCCAGTTTGAGAGCCAAGAGCCCGGTGCGGGCCTGCCCGCGCGAGCCGTATGTTCCCAGGTCGACTGCGTTGATGAGCAAGCGCCATTCGTCGCGATGCGGGCCGTACAGAGTGGTTCCACGGGCGATCGAATCGCCGCGCGACTCACGCAGACGCTGGGCAAGCAGCTGGCGATAATCTTCGAGGGCGAAGCGCTCGCGGTCTACAGCCACCGGTAAAGGCAGCTCGCGCTGCAGCGCTCCATTGCCACGATGCGCCTCGGGCGCGGCCGGATCGACCGACGGCTGATAGGTAAGCTGCAACACCTCCGCCTGGCGGGTCAGCCGGCGGTGCACCGGTTGTGCCGTGCGTTCGAGTTCGGCCAGGGCCAGGCCTCGAGCAAGGCTGATCGTGGCACCGCTGACCGCCAGTTGCTCGTCCCAGAAGTCGAGCTGGCCGGCCTCTCCACCACTCTCCTGAAGTT
>MGOA01000156.1:11583-11692 GCA_001796965.1 Chloroflexi bacterium RBG_16_64_43 | reverse complement strand
CCGCACACTGCCGTTCCCGCCTTCTAACCCGCGTTTTGAGGCTTGTTGCTCCTTCTCGTCCCACAAACGGTGTTCGAACTCCTGCTGTGTGATAACTCGTGGGTGTCGG
>MGOA01000156.1:0-11465 GCA_001796965.1 Chloroflexi bacterium RBG_16_64_43 | reverse complement strand
ACCACCTCCGCCCGCATGTGCCGCACGATACCCGGTTGCGCTTCCACCTGCTCTACCAAGTCGCGCAGCAACTCCTGGGGCGCGGATCCGTCCGCGAGGAACCGCAGGTTACGCAGGTTTCCACCCAGAGCGTTTTCGCGCTCAACCAGGTGAACAGCGAAACCCTGCTCCGCCAGGACAAGCGCAGCGCTCATCCCTGCCGGGCCACCACCGACGACCAGCGCTCCGTGCTCGACCGCAACGCCCGTACGCACGAGCGGTTCCAGCACCCCGGCGCGCGCGACAGACATGCGAACAACTCGCTGGGCCTTTGCGGTTGCCATCTCGCGATCGCTCGAATGGACCCAGGAACACTGATTGCGAATGTTGGCCATCTCGAACAGAAACGGGTTCAGTCCGGCTTGGCGCAAGGCATCCTGAAACAGAGGCTCGTGCGTCCGCGGCGTGCAACTGGCCACCACGACCCGGTTCAGGTCGTGTTCCCCGATGCGCTTGATGATCGCTGCCACCGAATCCTGCGAGCAGGTATACAGATTGCGCTCCGCGTGAACCACGCCCGGCAACCCCTCGGCACAGCGCGTCACGGCCTCTACATCCAGGTACCCTGCGATGTTCGAACCGCAGTGGCAAACAAAGACGCCAATTCGCGGCGCCTGGCCGCCCACCTCCCGCTCCGGCGGATACTCCCGGGTGCGAGCCAACACACCGCGCGCCGGCGCCAGAAGCTGCCCGGCCAACGCCGCTGCGCCCGAAGCTTGCACGACCGTCTCCGGGATGTCCTTTGGGCCGCTGAATGGGCCTGCCACGAATACGCCGGGGCGGCTGCTCTCAAGCGGCGAGAAGTATTCGGTATGGCAGAATCCGAACTGGTCCAGTTCCACGCCCAAGCGACCTGCCAGAGCGCGCACCTCGCTCGAGGTCTCCATTCCCACCGATAGCACCACCAGATCAAACGTCTCCTCCACTGCGCGCGCCTGCTCTGGGTCCCAGTACTGCATCTTCAAGTTCTGCGTTCCAGGTTCTTCGCGCACGGCGGAGATGCGGGTGCGGACAAACCGAACGCCGTAGCGACTCTGTGCGCGCTGGTAGTACTCCTCGTAGCCTTTGCTGAACGCGCGCATATCCATCAGGAAGATCGTGGCTTGCGTTTCGGCGTCGTGCTCTTTGGCCATGATCGCTTGCTTGCTGGCGTACATGCAGCACACCGCCGAACAGTAGTCGTGGGCTTGATCGCGAGAACCAACACACTGGAGGAAGGCAATCTTCTTCGCAGGCTGTTGGTCCCCAGGCCGCACCACGCGGCCTTGCGTCGGCCCCGAGGCCGAGAGCAGCCGCTCGAATTGAAGAGCATTGACAACGTTTCGGTTCCGGCCGAAGCCGAATTCCTGCGCGCGCTCCGCATCGAACACCTCGTACCCTGGGGCGAGCACGACCGCCCCCACCCGGATCTCCTCTTCGCGCTCTACCTGATCGTGGTCAATCGCGTTTGCCTGGCATGCGGCAACGCACGAGAGACATTCCGAACAGATTCCGCACTGCAGGCAGCGTTCCGCTTCACGCTTGGCCTCGGCCTCGCCGTACCCCGCCTCCACCTCCATAAACGTTCCGCGCCGGCGTTCGAGCGGCACCTGAGGCATGGCGGTGCGCGCCGCCGCGGAGGCTTCACCGCGCGCCACCCGCCCGCGAGCATCGTCACTTTCAAGCCTCACCACCGGCAGGTCTGGTGCAAATCGAGGCTCAAGTTCATCGCCTCGCAAGAATCGATGGATCGATTTCGCCGCCCGGTGGCCCGCTGCAACGGCCTCCACCACGAAAGCGGTTCCCGTCGTTGCGTCTCCTGCAGCGAACACGCCCGGGCGAGTCGCGGCAAAGGTATTCGGATTGACCGCAATTGTTCCTTGCCGGGTTACGCCCACGCCCGTGTCGGGCGGGATGAACGCCAAGCCTGCGCGCTGTCCAATCGAGAAGATCACCGTGTCGCATTCCACCACGTGCTCCGACCCGGGCTCCGTTTCAAGAACGAGCTGGCCCTCGCCGTCGAACTGGAAGCGGGTCACGCGCTGGCACTCGACCCCAGCCACTTGGCCGTTACCCAGAATGCGCAGGAAGGTGCGCGACGGGATGACCTCGACGCCCTCCGCCTCCGCCTCTGCAACCTCGTACGCGTGGGCCGGCATGGTCTCGCGCGATTCGAGGCAGGCCATCGTCACGTGGGCTGCGCCAAGTCGAACCGCAGTTCGCGCGCAATCGATCGCCACATTCCCGCCACCGATGACGAACACCCGATGACCCGTGAGATTGGCCGCCGCATCCAACCGCACATCACGCAGGAAACTGGTGTTGACCAAGACGCCCGGAAGATCTGCGCCGGGGATCCGCAGCTTCTTTCCTTCGTGGGCTCCAACCGAGATCAGCACCGCCGAATAGCCCTGCTCGAACAGTCCATCCAAATCGTCCACCCGCGTGTTCAGGCGCAGGTCGATCCCCAAGTCGATGATGTCCTGTACTTCCCGGTCGACGATCGCGGCGGGCAGCCGATACTCGGGGACCCCAACTCGCAGCATGCCGCCCGCCACCGGCAGGGCCTCGAAGACCGTCACCGGAAAGCCCTGCATCGCCAGGTCGCGAGCGGCCGTCAACCCGCACGGGCCGCCACCAATCACCGCTACCCGCTCGGCCTGCGAATGCGGTATTCGCGCCGGCGGCACACGCGGCTGGCTGTAAGCCCAATCCGCAACGAATCGCTTGATGCCATGGATGTTCAGCGGCTCATCGACCAAGCCGCGGTTGCAGGCAATCTCGCAGCGATGGTTGCAGATTCGCCCGCAAATTCCAGGGAACGGGTTGTCCTCGGTGATCACCCGCAGCGCCTCGGCGTAGCGCCCTTCCCGCACCAGGGCCACGTAGCCCTGCGCACGTTGCCCGGTCGGGCATGCGTCGCGGCAGGGCGCCTTGCCGAGCTTCTCAATCGCGAACGTCACCGGGGTTGCCTGAGGATAGAGGCGGAAGGCGGCCCGCCGTGTGCTCAGCTTCTCCTCGAACTCGGCTGGCCGAACGATGGGGCATGCCGTGGCGCAATCGCCGCAGCCGACACACTTGGTCGCGTCCACATAGCGCGGCTTGCGCCGCACGCGCACCGAAAAATCGCCTGGCGAGCCGCTCAGCCCGACCACCTCGCTCATGGTCATCAGTTCAATGTTGAGGTGCCGCCCCACATCCACCAACCGCGGGGAGATGGTGCACATCGCGCAGTCATTCGTCGGGAACGTCTTGTCGAGCTGCGCCATGTGCCCGCCGATGGCCGATTTCTGCTCGACCAGGTAGACGCGAAAGCCTTGCTCGGCCAGGTCCAGGCTGGCCTGCATGCCGGCGATACCCCCGCCGACGACCATCACCGCACCAGTCAACGCCTCCCGCTCACTCACTCTCAAGCCCTCCAAGCCTGGGAATGCGCTTGCACCGACTCCGATATCAGGCCGTCACGCAAGGCTCCCGTGGCCCGACGCAACGTGGTTGCGCAACTGTCTTCCTGGCGCGACCGAGGCCTGCGCCGCTATGCTCGCCGGGTGACCGGCCGCTCCGAGCGGCGAGGGGCCAAGCTCTCTCACGCGCGTCACGAGCGCATTGGCTTCTCGCGCAACTGTCGCCCCCTGCCCCCCCGACACGAAGACCATCTTCACTCGATCAGACTCGAGACCGATACTCTTAAGCAACTCTTGCACGTGCTCGACTCGCGCGCGAGCGCGCTCGTTTCCGCGCACGTGGTGGCAGTTGCCAAGCGGGCAGGCCACTACCAACACGCCATCCGCCCCCTGTTCGAATGAACTCAGCAAGTAAAGAGCATCCAACTTGCCGGTGCATGGCAGGCGCACGATCTTCACGCTGGCGGGATAGCTCAAGTGCAGAGCTCCCGCCGTATCGATCGCCGTATACCCACAATAGATGCACGAAAACGCAGTTATCTCAGGCTCAAAGCTCATGATCGCATCCTTCGATCTGCTCACCGCGAGCCCTTCGGGTCAGACACCTCACATCCCGCCAGCGGCGCGCCCGACCAAGGTCAGCGCGCCCTCGGGGCAGGCCGTCTCGCATGACCCGCAACCGGTGCATTGCCAACGGTCTACCCACATCGCCAACTCGCCGTGCACCCACAACAATGCGTCGTACCTGCAGGCACGCATGCAAACACGGCAGCCATTGCATGTCCGATCATCCACTTCGGCGACCAGCAGCGATGTCACTTGCACGCTGGCTCCGCCGCCACGTACTTCGCGCTCCACGCGCCCACCCCAAAACACACTTGCGCGTCCTGGTACTCTGCCAGTTGGATCGCCCGCGCTGGGCATTCCGCGGTACATGTGCCGCACCCCTGACAGCGCCCTGGGTCAATCCAGGCGGCACCGCGGACCCCGCCGACCCCAAGGCGATCTTCCCGCACCTGCGGAACGCCAAACGGGCAGGTGCGCACGCACGTCAGACAGGCCGTGCATTTTGTGGCATCCACCGTCGCCACATTCCCACCGACCTGGATCTCATTGCGGGAGAGGAAGGTAATCGCCCGCCCCGCGGCGGCCTGCGCATGCGTAATGCACTCCTCGATGAACTTGGGGTAATGCGCCATGCCCGCCAAGTACATCCCTTCATCGGGGAATTCCATGGGGCGCATCTTGAGATGCGCCTCGAGGAAGAATCCCTCGCTCGACAAAGGCACCCGCAACACGCGCGCCAGCTCCGGCGCATCCTCAACCGGCACCATACTTGTGCTCAGGGCGAGCACGTCCGGGGCGAATTCCATCAGCCTCCCGAAAACGTGTTCGCGCACGGCCACCATCAGCCGAGCTTGGGCCCCCTGTCCCTCGCGGTAAACGCGGGGCGGATCGTCGTTCGTGTAGCGCACGAACACCACACCCCTTCGCCTGGCTTCCGAGTAATAGGTCTCGCGGAAGCCGTAGGTGATGATGTCCTTGTAGAGAATCACAACCTGGCACGCCGGGTTGAGCATCTTCAGGCGGATAGCGTTCTTGATGCTGTTCGTGCAGCAGATGCGCGAGCAGTACTCCCTGTCGCCTTCCGGCTGAACGCATTGGATCATCACGACCTGGTGCAGAGCGGCGACTTTCTCCGGCTGATGGGCGATCAACTCCTCCATTTGCGATTGCTTCATCACCCGCGGGTCTTGGCCGAGCATGTATTGCGACCCGCCGCCCTCTCGTCCGCCCACCGCCAATATCGTCACCCCATGGCGGATCTCTTCCTGATGCACAGGCATTCCCGGAGCCTCGCTGCGTACGAGTGTGCGGAATTCACCGACGCTGCCCGTTTGCTGGACAACCCGGCTGTGGAAAAGCAGGCTGATGCGCTCATGCGCCACCACCCGGTTGACCACGTCGCGCAGCATGCCCTGAGGGTTCGCACCCTCGGCCACGTAATACACATGGTGCATATTGCCGCCCAGAGCACCGGCCTTCTCGACCAAAGTCACCGGGTAGCCTGCATCGGCGATCTCGAGCGCCGCCGTCATGCCGGTGATGCCGCCGCCGATCACCAGCGCCGCATTCGCCATCAGACGCGGCTCCTTGCGCACAGGCTTGGCCAATCTTAGGCGGCCAACCGCCATGTGAATCATCTCGCTTGCTTTGCGTGTCGCCCCAGATCGGTCCGTGGCATGCGCCCAGGCACAGTGTTCGCGCAAGTTGACCAGTTCGACGTAGGATGCGCTGAGCCCAGCCTGCCAGCCCATCCGCTGGAACAGCGCCAGATGGGTGCGATGGCTGCATGCGCCCACGACCACGCGCGTGATCCTTTTCTCCCAGATGGCGTCTCGCAAATGCGTCTGACCCTCAAAGAAACACGCCAGGTCAAGCTTCTGAACGTGGACGACTCCCGGCAGACTGCTGGCGAAGTCACTCACCGCTTCCAAGTCGACCGGTCCATCGATTTCGCCGCTGCATCCGCACAAGAAGACTCCCACCCGCACCGGGGCGTCATCACTCACCGTGCCCTCCGGGTGGGCGCTGCCCACCACGAACGGCTCTGCCCGGCTAAAGACTCGCTCGCCCAAACTGTGGCGCAAGATGCGCATCGCCTCAGCCGCCGCGCCGGAAGCATCCAGCAGCGTTTCCGACATCTCCTTCGGCGAACCGAACGCCCCGCAAACAAACACTCCCGGGCGCGAGGTGGAAAGCGGGTTGAATTTGTCGGTCGCGCAGAAACCGAAGGGGTTGAGCTCGATGCCCAGCGCCTCCGCCAGGGGTTCTGCCTCCGCCGGCGGGCGGATGCCCGTGGCCAGAACGACCAGGTCGAACCGTTCCTCGGCCATGGCTCCTTGCCGCGTGGCCGCCTCGCCGTGCTCGCGTCCGCCTGGAAATCGCAACACCAGGTCGCCAGTGTGCGCATCCTCGATCACTTCCGATATGCGCGTCCGGTTGTAGTGGATACCGAAGTTGTCGCGCGCCCGCTTGTAGTACGCGTTATATTCTTTATTGAAGGCGCGTTCGTCCATGGTGAAGATGTGACATTCCGCGCCCGGGATGCGCTGCATCGCCAACATCGCTTCCTTGGTGGCATACATGCAGCAGATGGACGAACAATACGCATTGCGTTGGTCGCGCGACCCGACGCACTGCAACCAGGCGATCCTCTTCGGCGCCTTTCCATCCGAGGGGCGCATCACAATCCCCTCCGTCGGCCCCGAACGCGACGCCAGCCGTTCGTACTGCATCGAGGTGATGACGTTCTTGTGCCGCCCCAGCCCGAGCTCTGGCATCGACCGCGCATCAAAGGGCTGAAAGCCCAGCGCCAGAATCACAACCCCCACGTGGATATCCAAGTCCACACTCGCCGCCCGCAGGTCGACGGCCCGAGTCGGACACACGTCCACGCACTTCTGACATGCGTCGCACGCGGCGGTCTTCTCGATCAGGTAGTACGAATCGGGTATTGAGCGCGGTGCGGACTTGTGGATCGCGGCGACGTTGGAGAGGCCGGCCTGGAACTCGCTGACGCGCTGCTCGGGGCACACTTGGGCGCACCGCGCGCAGTTGATGCAACGCCCGGGGTCTACGAAGCGCGGATGCTGCCGTAGATGAACATGAAAATCGCCCACTTCGCCCTGGCTGCCCACGACCTCCGTCAGGGTCAGCAAGGTGATATTTGGGTGAGTATTATGGTCGAGCAGCACCGGAGAGATGGCCGGACGTGAGCACCCGTAGCCGTGGTCGGATGTGCCGCGACACAGCACACAGTCGTGGGTGGGAAACATGTATCCGAGCTGGGCAACCCGCCCGCCCAGCGATGGCGCGCGTTCTACCAGGTACACATGCAAGCCCGCATCCGCCAAATCCACGGCTGCCCGCATGCCGCCAATGCCGCCGCCCACAACCAACACACTTCGCGCCGCCGTCATACGCTACCGCCTCCTACTGCGTCAGCAAGTACTCATACGCGGCCAGGGACGCCTTTGCGCCTTCGCCGATGGCAATGAGCACCTGCTCGGCAAAGACGTCGGTCACATCCCCCGCGGCGAATACGCCCGCCGCTGAGGTGCGATTGGCGCAGTCGACCTTGACGCGTCCTCGCTCGTCGCGGTCAACAATCTCCGCCACCAGCTCCGATTGGGGCACCAGGTCCAACTCGACGAAAAAGGCGTCCGCAGTTAGCTCGCGCTTCTTCCCGGCATAGGCAAGGACCAGCGAACGTGCGTAGTCGTCGCCATTGACGCGTTCCACGGTGTACCCCTCAAGCACGCTAACGTTGCCAGCGGCCAACACGCGCCGCCCCATGGCGCTATCCAATTCACCGTGGGTCGGGGCCACCAACGTCACCTTGCTGGCGATACGGGCCAACTCCGCCGTCGCCCGCAGCGCCAGGGCGCCGTCGCCGATCACGGCGGTCTGCCGCTCGACGAATAGCGGCGCGTACGAAATGGCGCTGTAGCACAGCCCGCGCATCATGTATTCCTTCTCGCCCGGCACGTTCAGCAGCCGGGCCCGCGCGCCGCTCGCCACAACCAGCGCCCGGCATTCGTGCACGGCACCCGCCCGGGTGTGAACCCGGTACCCTTCGCCAGCCTTCTCCACGCGCTCCGCCTTGTCGAATACGCGCGAGAATTCAAGATAGTCGATCTCTTGGGCGAAGCGGCTCACAACTTCCTCGCCGGTGATCACAAGATGATGATCGACGAACGGCAACTGCAAACGGTAGTTGGTCTTACCGCCCAGGTCTCGCGTGATCAGCAGCACATCCAGCCGCTTGCGCAGTGCGTAGATCGTGGCGGTCAGGCCGGATGGCCCACCGCCCAAAATGATCAGGTCATGCATGCTAGTCTCTCCACAGAATTCTCCCCCCGCGTGGCTCAGGGCGCCGCGGCGATCAGCCCGGCGGTCATCATGGCTTGCGTCATTTCACGAGAGCGCCGGATCATCGCCTCCGCTTGGCGCAGCTCGTCCTCGTACGTCACTTGGATGCCGGCCACGCCTTCCTTCACGGCCTGGGCCGCAACCGCCGCCGCCTCGCGCGGAAACACCTGCCATTCATCCATCGTCGGCAAGATGTAATCTGGCGTCAGGCCGCGCTCTTGCGCCATATCGGCCAGCGCCGTTGCCGCCGCCAGGCACATTCCTTCAGTTATCGTCCGCGCCCGAACGTCGAGCACGCCGCGGAAGATCGCCGGGAACCCAAGCGAATTGTTGACTTGGTTAGGAAAGTCCGAGCGCCCGGTGGCCACGATCGCCGCCCCAGCCTCTTTGGCTTCCCACGGCCAGATTTCGGGCGTCGGATTAGCGCAAGCGAAGACGATGGGGTCCTTCGCCATGCTCCGAATCCACTCGGCCTGGATCACACCCGGGCCCGGCGCCGAATAGGCAATGACCACATCCACGCCGCGCAGGGCCTCAGCAATCCCGCCATCTCGATCCTCGGCGTTCGTCGTCTGACAGAACTTCCAGTTGTCGACGTACTCCGCCTTACGGAGTTCCAGGTCGCTGCGCCGCTTGTTGAGCATGCCGCGAATGTCGGTCATGTAGCAATGCGCCGGGTCGGCTCCAACAGCGAATATCAGCCGGGCACACGCCACGTTGGCTGCCCCGCTACCGATGAAGGCGATGCTCACCTCGTTCAACTTCTTGCCAACGATCCGCAGCGCATTCAGCAACCCGGCCAGCGTGACCGTTGCCGTACCCTGCTGATCATCGTGCCAGACGGGGATCTCCGCCTTCTGGCGCAGCGTATCCAGAATTCGAAAACACTTCGGTTGCGCCAAGTCTTCGAGGTTTACCCCGCCGAACCCAGGCTGCAGAAGCAGCACCGTGTCGATGATCTTGTCGGGATCCTTGCTGTCGATCATGATTGGCCAGGCATCCACGCCTCCCAGGTACTTGAAGAGGAGTGCCTTGCCCTCCATCACCGGTAGGCCGGCCTTGGGCCCGATGTCGCCCAGGCCGAGAACTCGCGACCCATCCGAAGCCACGGCCACCGTGTTCCATTTGTGGGTGTACTCGTACACCAATTCCGGGTCTGCGGCTATCGCCTTGCACGGCGCCGCCACGCCCGGCGTGTACCAGATGGCGAAGTCCTTCACGTCCCGCACCGGGCAGCGCAGCGTCGTCTCCACCTTGCCGCGGTAGAAAGGATGCAGACGCATTGCGTCTTCCGCCGGCTGGTTGGCTTTGGCGAGTAGTTCATCCTTCTTCGAGATGCGTGCCACGTTGCTCAAGAGCTGCTCCTTTGGACCCGGGTGGGCACTGCGCCGCCGCTCCGCACGCAGCGGCCCGCCGCATGCCGGACCAGGATCAGATGCGCAAGTAGGAATCCGTGTAGATCACCTTGTTCAAGAGCACCTGCACGGTCTTCCAGATCTCGGCCTGGCCGGCATCCTTCATGTCCACCGCCTCCGGCTCCAACTCGCCCCCCTCTTTCACGACGTCGTACAGCTTGAGGTAGAGTGCCATTACCGGCGAGCTGGCCTGGCGGGTCTCCACCGTGTGCAACACCGCCATCTGCTCTTCGTCCAGCGGGTCGACAATGGCCGCATCCAGCCCCGCGGCCAACAGCATCACCATGTAAGTACGGTTGATCAGCGGCCGCATGCCCGCAGGCACCTGGTTGGAGACGTTCGATAGGCCCACCACGGTCATCGGCGCAGGGTCCGCAACCATTTTCAGCATGCGCACCGCCTCCACCGCCTGCGGCACGTACTCCTGGCAACCCGAGACGGTGAGTATCAGCGGATCGATGTACAGCCGCTCCATCGGGATGCCCAGCTCCTCCGCGCGCGGCATGAGTTTCTCCATCGCAATGCCGACTCGCGCCTCGGCGCTGACCGGGATTCCGCTCTTCTCCATGCACAGCGCAATCAAACGTGCGCCGTACTTAGCCGCCAGCGCCGGAACCGTGGCCAGCCGCTCCTCTTCAGCTGAGGCGGAGTTGATGAATGCGTTGCTGCCCAGCTTTCGCAAGCCGGTCTCAATCGCGGCCAGGTTCGTCGTGTCGAAGGAGAGCGTCATTTCGCCCACGCCCTCTTGCACGCAATCCACAAGCCATTCCATCACCTCGGGGCCGGCCTTCTTTTGCGGGCCGATGTTCAAATCGAGCGCATCCGCCCCGGCCGCTTTCTGCCGGCGCGCCAAGTCGACAAAGAAGGCTCCCTCGCGTGCCGCCAGCGCCTCCTTGACCCGCGGTGAGACGATGTGAATGTTCTCCCCGATCTTGTACATGCTGCCCTCCAGGTGTTGAATGCGAGACTGAGATGATTGGGAACTGTTTCCTCACCCGCCGCAGCGCGCCCTCGGTCGGGTCAGGCCGGAAAGTAGCGAGCTGCTAAATCGGCGACGGCTGCATACGCCCGCGAGTTGCCATCCAACGCGGCCAGCGGCATCCCCGCGCCATCCAGTTCACCCACTCGTTCGTCCTCCGGGATGTAGCCAGCGATATCAACTGGCAGCGCGGCCAATGCCGATTGCATTGCGGGCGAGACGGATCCATTCACCCGGTTTACCACCACCACGGCCTTGCCAACGCGGATATCAAGGTCCCGTGCCAAGTGGATCATCGCCTCCGCCGTCTTCAGCCCCCGCAGGCTTGGGTCGGTCGCCAGCAGGAGAAGGTCCACATCCCGCGTCGTTCTGCGGCTCAGATGCTCCATGCCCGCCTCGTTGTCGATGATCACGAACGAGTAGGCCTGGCCGACGCGGTCGACAATTTGCCTCAACAAGTGATTGACTGCGCAATAGCAGCCCGCTCCCTCGGGGCGGCCCATCACCAGCAAGTCCATCGCCACTCCCTCTTCGATGGACATGCGCACCTGGTGGTCGAGATAGTCGACCCGGGTCATGCCGTTCAGGCCGTCGGGCGAGTTCTGTTCGCTCAGATCCTCACGGATCTGGCCGACCGTCATCGGTAATGGCAAGCCCAGCGCCAGATTCAGATTCGAGGCCGGGTCGGCATCGATCGCCAGGATGCTTCCCCGG
>MGOA01000155.1 GCA_001796965.1 Chloroflexi bacterium RBG_16_64_43 | reverse complement strand
GGACGAGCCCACCTCCGCGCTTGATCCCGAATCCGCCCATCTCGTGCGCGGCTTGTTGCGCGAGCTGCGCGGGCAGGGCTGTGCCATCCTGGCCTGCACCCACAACCTGGGAGAGGCCGAGGAATTGGCCGACCGCATAGCCATCCTGCGTCGCGGCCAGATCGTGGCGCAGGGCAAGGCGCAAGAACTGCGCGCCGAATTGGCCGGCCTCCCGCTTTTTGAGGTGCGCTTGGGAAAATCGGCGCGGCGTGCGGGCCGGCTGTTGCGCTCTGAAGTGAATTTGGTCGAGGTGGGCGACCGGTCCTTCCGTTATCGCAGTTCTTCGCCCCAAGTTCAGAATCCGCGCATCGTGCAACGACTCATGGAGGCCGGCCTGCCCGTGATTGAACTGCGCGAGATTACTCCCAGCCTCGAGTCAGTCTACCTGCGGGCCGTGGCCGACAATGGAGCGCTCGACGGCCAGCCCGAGGGGCGCCCATGACCCTGGCCGCGGTCATGCCTCGCGTCCGATGGTCGCGGGTCTTCACGCTGGTCGGCCGCGAATTGCGCGATCAATTCCGCGATTGGCGGGTGGTCATCCCGGTAGTCATTCTGACCGGTATCTTCCCGCTGCTGATGAACTACGCTGCGCAAACGGCCATGGATTTCGTCAGCCGCTACGGCGCGCCGATCATCGCCGAACAGCTCTTCCCCTTCATGTTGATGATCGTCGGCTTCTTCCCCACCACCGTTTCACTGGTCATCGCGCTAGAGAGCTTTGTGGGAGAGAAGGAGCGCTTCAGCCTGGAGCCGTTGCTCTCGACGCCGCTCAGCGATGCAGAACTCTTCCTGGGCAAGGCGCTGGCGTCCACCGCGACCCCGTTGGCCTCCGCGGCGCTGGGCATCCTGGTCTACCTGACCGGGCTGTACCTGGCCGTCGGCTGGCTGCCTTCGGCCGCACTCATGTTGCAGATCATCGTGCTCACGCTGGCCCATGCCGTGGGCATGGTCAGTGCCGCAGTGGTCATCTCCGCCCAAACCAACTCGGTACGTGCGGCGAACCTCCTGGCCTCCTTCATCATCATCCCGGCCGCGCTACTGGTGCAGGCCGAAAGCCTGCTGATGTTCTGGCGTCGCTACGACGCGCTGTGGTGGGTCATCCTGGGGATCGGGCTGCTGGCCTTCCTGTTTGTACGCATCGGCCTGCGGCAATTCCAACGCGAGGAGCTACTCGAGCGAGAGGTGGAAGAGCTGCGCCTCGATCGCCTGCGGCGCAATGTCTGGCTCGCACTCACGGCCGGCGCCCGAAACCCGATCGAGTGGTACCGCCAGGGCGTCTTTCCCGCCGCGCGGCGCGCGATGAGCGCGGGCCCGTGGGTGGCGGCGGCGCTCATCATGGGCGCAATCATCGGCCTGGTGATGGCATCGCGCTTGCCGCTGCGCCTCGACCTGGGCACCATCGACCCGGGTGGCGCAGCGCTCCTCTCCGGCTTGCGTGACCAAGGCCTTCTCTCGCCCAGCGGCGCGATGTACATCTTCTTCCACAATTTGCGCACGGTCGTTCTGGCCTCGCTGCTCGGCGTTTTCTCGTTGGGTGTGCTCTCGTTGATCGTGCTCATGGCACCCCTGGGTATCATCGCCTACGCTGCCGCGCTGGTGGGGCAGGTGGGCGGAATGCCGTGGCTCTTCATTGGGGGGTTCGTTGTGCCGCACGCAGTCATCGAGATCCCAGCCCTCTGGCTGGCCGGGTGCAGCATGCTGCGCTGGGGTAGTTGCCTGCTGGCGCGTCCAGACGGGCGCACCATTGGGGGCCTGTGGCTGGAATCAATGGGCGATTGGGTGCGGGTGACCGTCGGGCTCGTCCTTCCGCTGCTGTTGGCTGCAGCCTGGGTCGAGAGCTACCTCACTCCGTATGCGGCGGCGTGGGCGCTCGCCGCGGGAGCCTGGTAAGGGTCGTCCTCCTGAGGTCTGACTTCTCCGCAGCAAGCGGTGAACAATACAATGCCCGCCTCGTGGTCTGGGGCGAGGGCACGTCACACATTCGATTGTGGGACCTCGCCCGCCGCTTCCCTCTCGCCTGCGCCCTCTGCCTGGAGCCTCTCAGCGCCACAGCGCCAGCCCGATCTCATTCGGACCCCACCTGCCGGCTGGACGCACGCATCCCGGACCGCCGAACCTGGCCCAGAACGGCTTGCGGGTGGAGTTTTGACCCTCTGCAAAGGCGGTTGGCGTTGGCAGTCAACATGGTACAATCCTTGCAGAGGAGCACAAGGGGGAAGGGCATGAGCGATTTGCACACTCCCGAGCCATACATCCCCGCTGCGCTGTCGCAGCGCGACGACGATCCCCGTACATACAAGCACTTGCATGGGTCTTCGCGCTGGGCGTGGATCGAGCACGTTCACCTGTGGCAGCCGCCGACGGACTTGTTTGAGACTGAGAGCGCATTCATCGTGCGGGTTGAAGTGGCCGGGATGAGTCAGGCCGACTTCACGGTGACTCTCGAGGAACAGACGCTGCGCGTGGGCGGCATCCGCCCGGACCCGGATCAACGCAGTGCCTACCACCGGATGGAGATTCACTACGGAGAATTCCGTTCGGACGTCGCGCTGCCTGGGGATGTGGACTCGCAAGGGATTGAGGCAGCCTACAACGACGGCTTCCTGACCGTGACTCTGCAGCGCGTGAAGCCGCGGCGCATCGTTGTGGCAAGTTGAGGCCTCTCGCCCATTCTTGACCGCTCTCAACCTGAGGAGAGCCACCTGGAACCATGGCAGCCACACGCTGGACTGAGAACCTGAATGAGTTGATGAGTTTCATCGCCGATTCCGCCTCGGGCCTGTGGCACGAGGTAAGCCTAAGCCCAATCGTCACCAAGGTGCAGGAACCCGCGCTCGAAGAAAAGGCACCTCCTGCCGAAGAGGATCTGGCCACCCGCGTGCCAGACGTCCTGGCCATCCTGCCCCTACGCGGATTGGTGGTCTACCCTCAGACCGTCGTGCCGCTCACGGTCGGCCAGCCGCGCTCGATCAAGCTGGTCGATGACGCCGCAGTGGGCGAACGCATCATTGGCCTGGTCACCTCCAAAGATCCAGAGAACGCCACCCCTGGACCGGGCGATTTGTATCCGATGGGCACGGCGGCCATCGTTCACCGCTTGTTCCGCGCTCCGGACGGCACGATCCGCATCGTCGTGCAAGGGCTTTCGCGCTTTCGCCTGGGCGAGTTTATCGACCAGGAGCCGTATCTGCGCGCCCATGTAACACCCGCACCTGAAATCGTGGAGCAAGGGCTTGAGATAGAAGCGATGGCGCGCAATGTTCGCGATCAATTCGCCCAGATTGCGGAACTGGTGCCCTCCGTTCCGCGCGAACTGGTGGCTACCGTCACCGCGCTCGACGAGCCGCTGCAGATCGCCTACACCATCGCCAACTACCAGCGCATCGAACTGGAGCAGGCCGAGCAACTACTCGAATTGGACTCGACCACGGCCAAGCTCAAACGTCTGGTGGGCCTGCTCACCAAGGAGCTGGAGGTGCTGCAGCTCGGCGCCAAGATCCAGGAAGAGGCCCGCTCGGAGATCGAGAAGGTGCAGCGCCAGTACTTCCTGCGTGAGCAGATGAAGGCCATCCAGCGCGAGCTAGGCGAGACAGATGAGCAGGCGGCCGAGGTCGAAGAACTGCGCAAGAAGATGGAGGTGGCCAAGTTGCCGCCCGAGGCAGCCGAACAGGCCACTCACGAGCTCGACCGGCTCGCCAAGCTGCCGACGGCCGCCGCAGAGTACGGGGTGATTCGCAGTTACCTGGATTGGCTGGTGACCTTGCCCTGGAGCGTGGCCACCGAAGACAAGCTCGACGTGGCCGACGCGCGCGGAGTGCTCGACGAGGATCACTTCGGGCTGAAGGATGTCAAAGAGCGTATTCTGGAATTCCTGGCCGTGCGCAAGCTGCGCTCGGAGCGCAAGAACCAGGCGCCCGAGGCACCGCCTACCGACTTGGTGCGGCGCGAGCGCGAAGGCGCCATCCTGTGCTTTGTCGGCCCGCCGGGCGTAGGCAAGACCTCCCTCGGCCAATCGATTGCGCGCGCCATGGGGCGCAAGTTCATCCGCATCTCATTGGGCGGGATCCACGACGAAGCGGAAATCCGCGGTCACCGCAGGACGTACATCGGCGCACTGCCCGGGCGCATCTTGCAGGCACTGCGCCGTGTGGAGAGCCGCAACCCGGTCTTCATGCTCGACGAGGTCGACAAGCTGGGTGCCGATTTCCGCGGCGATCCGGCCTCTGCCCTCTTGGAAGTGCTCGATCCGGAACAAAACCGTGAGTTCCGCGATCACTACCTGGAGGTGGCCTTCGATCTCTCGCAAGTGCTGTTCATCACCACCGCCAACACCATGGAGACGATCCCTGGCCCGCTGCTCGACCGGATGGAGGTCATCCCGATCACCTCCTACACCGAGCATGAGAAGGTGACCATCGCCCGCGGTTATCTGGTGCCTCGCCAGATCCGTGAGAACGGGCTCTTGCCGGAGGAGATAGCCTTCGAAGATGAGGCGCTCTTCGCGCTTATTCGATCGTACACGCGCGAGGCTGGCGTGCGCAACCTGGAGCGCGAGATCGGCTCCGTGTGCCGCAAGGTGGTCACGCGCATCGCCGAGCATAAAGTGGAGCGAGTGGCGGTGACCCCCGAGATGGTGGGCGAGCTCCTGGGCAAGCCGCGCTTCTATCCCAACGCCGAGGTGCGCGAGCGCACGGCGGTCCCCGGCGTGGCCACCGCGCTGGCCTGGACGCCGGTAGGCGGCGACCTGCTCTTCATCGAAGCCACGCGCATGCCCGGCAAGCACGGCTTTCAACTCACCGGCTCCCTCGGCCAGGTCATGCAGGAATCAGCGCGGGCCGCGCTTTCCTACGTGCGCTCTAAGACGAGCGAGCTGGGTCTGGCGCCGGATTTCTTCGAACACAACGACATCCACTTGCACATCCCGGCCGGCGCGCAGCCGAAAGACGGCCCATCGGCGGGCATCACCATGGCCACGGCGCTCATCTCACTGGTCGCGGGGCGTCCAGTGCGATCGGACCTGGGGATGACCGGCGAGATCACACTGCGCGGGCAAGTCTTGCCGATCGGCGGGCTGAAGGAGAAGGTGCTGGCCGCGCACCGCGCAGGTCTCAAAGCGGTCATTTTGCCCAAGCGCAACATGCGCGACCTGGATGACATACCCGAAGACGTCCGCACGCAGCTCAAGTTCATCCCGGTGGAGCGCATGGAGGAAGTTGTGGCTGCGGCGCTGACCAAGCCGCGTGCCCCGGCCACACGCAAACGCCGCGTCCCAAAGGCCGCAGGCGCGGCTGGGCGGGCTCGGCCGGCCAAGAGGCGCTCGCATGCCTAAGGTCTTGCTGCTCGAAGATGACCGCGACATGGTGACTTTGCTGCGCACCTTCCTTGAATTGGAGGGTTTTACCGTGCGCGCCCTGACCCTGGGCGAACCGGTGATGGCGCTGGTCGAGAGCGAAAGTCCCGACGTCGTGTTGCTGGATGTCTTCCTGGCTGGACAGAATGGCCTGCAAATACTCGAAAACATCCGTGCTCATCCGCGCCTGGGCGCAACCCGGGTGGTGATGGTGTCGGGGATGGATGTCTCGAGCGAGTGCAAGAAGAAGGGCGCGGACGCCTTCTTGCTCAAGCCGTATATGCCGGACGAACTTGTCCGGCTGCTGAGATCGACCGCCGACGGCGTATCACCCGTGGCATGAGGCGCCCGGCTGCCTCGCGTTCCAGCCGGGACATTGAGCCTTCAACAGAATGAGATTGCTGTGAGTCGTCGTTCACCACACAAACCACGTCAGTGGTACACCATTGATCTGCACTTGCACACCCCCGCCTCTTCGGATTTCCAGGAGCCGGAGGCGACCTTTCTCGATGTCCTGCGCCGGGCGGAAGCCCGAGGCTTGGCGGCCATCGCCTTTGCCGACCACAACACGGTGGCCGGCTACCGCCGCATGCAGGAAGATATCGCCTTTCTCGAGCAGCTCGGACGCAGCGGACGCCTAACCGATGAGGAACGGCGCCGGCTGGAGGAATACCGAACGCTGCTGAAAAAGGTGGTTGTCTTTCCGGCCTTCGAGTTCACTGCTACGCTGGGCTTCCACATCACGGGCATCTTCCCGCCCTCCAAGTCGATCCGCGAGATCGAGCACATCTTGCTCGACCTTAACGTGCCGGTCGATCAACTCGACCTAGGTTCGGCGACAGTCGGGGCCACCGCGGACGTGCTCACCGCCTACCGCCGCATCCACGAGGGCGGCGGGCTGGCGATTGCCTCGCATGCCAACTCGTCCAACGGGGTCGCACTGCGCGGATTTGACTTCGGCGGGCAGACCAAGATCGCCTACACCCAGGACCCGCACCTGGCGGCGCTGGAGGTCACCGATCTCGAGCAGCGCGGGCGCCATTCGACAGCCGCCTTCTTCAGCGGCACCAAGCCCGAGTACCCGCGGCGCATGCACTGCATCCAGGGGTCGGACGCGCACCGCTTACGCGCCGATCCGAGTAATCGCAAGAATCTCGGCGTGGGCGACCGCGCCACGGACGTTTCGCTGCCCGAGTTGAGCTTCGAGGCGCTGCAAGAACTCTTCGAGAGCGACGACTTTGCGCGCACCCGCCCGCACCAGGCGGCCCGCGAGGAAGCCTTTGATTTCATCCAGCAAGCGCGCAGCGAGGGGCCGAGCATCAACCAGGATTTTCACGACAGCCTGACCGTGCGCGGCGGCAAGTTGTATGAGATCATTGCCGACGTGTGCGCCTTTGCCAACGCCAACGGCGGCATGCTGTATGTCGGCGTCAGCCCCAACCCCAAGGAGCCGCCGCTGGGTATCGCCTCCCCAGCCCAGGCCGTTGAGCAGCTCGAAAAGGAGCTCAGCGCCAAGATCAGCCCTGAGCTGCACTGCACCGTGGATGTACAGGAGACCGGCGGCAAGAAGGTCATCCGCATCATTGTCCCGCGAGGGGATGACCCGCCCTACGCGGTGGACGACAACAAGATCTACATCCGCGATGAATCCGAGACCGGAGTAGCGGTGCGCGACGAGATCGTCGACCTGGTCCTGCGCGGCCAGCGCCGTGCCCTAACCGAGGTCGAACCCGCGGCCGCCGCCGTGCCGCCGGCAGAGGCCCCGGAGCCGCCCGCAGGCGGGGAGAAGCCCGCCCCGTTACTGGCTGCCCCGCGCACGGGCGTGGAGGTCGTGAGTTCCGAAGATCGCGATGGAACGCGCTACTACACCATGCGCGACCTGCGCAACGGCAACGTGGTCAAGAATGTGACTCAAGCCTCGGCCCGCCGCTTGTGGCACTACGCGATCACCGAATTCTCAGCCCTGCCGCCTCACGATAAGCTGAACTGGGTGGGGGATCTGGCGCTGCTCAAGAAACGCAGCCACCGAGGTGTGAGCCGCTACGACCTTTTGCAGCGCACCCCGCAAGGCGTGCGCGCCTTCTTCGGCGTCACCCAGGATGGCATCCACGGCGAGTGGAAGCTGGTGGTCGGCCCCGAAGAGGAGTAACGTGCGGTTGCGCGAGTTCCGCTTCCCGGGCGACTACCCAGCTGCACTCGACTTGTGGCAGCGCTCCGGCCCCGGGGTCCACGTCGGCCCTTCCGATACTCGCGAGGAAATCGCCCGAAAAGTTGAACGCGACCCCGATCTCTTCCTGGTGGCCGAGAGGGAGGGTCGCCTCGTCGGAACCGTGATCGGCGGGTTCGACGGGCGCCGAGGCATGGTCTATCACCTGGCGGTCGACCCCGCCGAACGGCAACGCGGCCTGGGGCGGCAGTTGATGGATGAAGTCGAACAGCGCCTGCGCAACAAAGGCTGTTACAAGGCATACCTGCTGGTCATGGATGGGAATGCGGCCGTCGAGTTCTACAAGAACCTGGGCTGGGAGGAGATGGCCGTCACCCTCCTCGGCAAGGTGCTGCGCTGACCTGCCGCGCGGCCGAACTTCGATATGCCCCGCACATCTGATCTGACCGCCGTCCGCAGAATCCTCGAAACCGATCGTCCGTGGGCGGCTTATGCGCTGGGAGACCTGACTCCCGGATTTGTCGAACACAGCGAGTGGTATTGGACCGACCCGCGCGCCGCGGCAGTGGTGCTGCTCTATCGGCGCGAAGCCACACCGGTTCTCTTCGCTCTCGGCTCGGGCCCCGAAGTGCAAGCCATTCTGCGCGAGCTGCCCCGCCTCCCTTCTGCCTACCTCTCGATCTCCGTCTCCCATCTCGCTCTCGTTGCAGAGCATGCCCCCATCCTGGAGCTCATGGAAATGAATCGCCTGCAGCTCGATCCGGCGGCCTTTGCACACGAGCAGGTGCCGAGTGCGCTGCGCCTTGGTGTGGAGGATCTGCCCGCGCTCCAGGCGCTTTTCGCAGACGGCG
>MGOA01000154.1 GCA_001796965.1 Chloroflexi bacterium RBG_16_64_43 | reverse complement strand
AGAGCTGGTTGCGCACGCCGGAGGAGACCGGATCGAGTCCGGGATGTGCCGCAGCGTAGTCATGGTAGTTGGCAAACGCGACGGCAACGACCACACTCAGTTCACCCAAGTACAGCTCAACGTCTTGACGCGCGTGCTGATCGGGGTAGCCGACGAGCGTTATGCCGTTGCCGCGTGCCGGGATGGACGATTGCGGAGAAAGAAGCGGTGCCATCCTGCCCGTCGCGATGCCAAAGACCCAACCCGGGTGGTCGGCAACCCACGATCGGAGGAGAGAGGTGTCCGCCTTGGAGGAGGCCTGCACCGCCTGGGCAGCTTCCAGGATGGCTACATCTGAAAAGTCCACTTGCTGCGTGAATGCCAGAGGGCCATCCCCAGCCTCGAGCGTCAGCTCGAGCGTGCCTGCATTGTCCACCCAGGCGATGCCGAGAGTGAGTGCCGGTGTTGCAATGCGCGTCGGTCGTCCGCCCGAATCGAGTTGGATTTGAATCACGCCCTTGTCGAACGCAATGGCCATCCCGTTGGGCAGCAAGTCCTCGCAAGGAACTCCGATGAGGCTGTTTTCGCCCTTCGCCTGGTCTGGGTTTGGGGAGAGGGGGCAGTTGTCCCTCGAGCTTGGCACGCCGTCCGCGTCGGGGTCGACGTCTTGGGCGGAGATCGAACTCGTCGAGATCGAATCAGGCTGCATCTGCGTCGTCAGCTGGCAGGCCGTGGCGGTGAAGCTGGCTGCAAGCAGGGGCACGATCAGAGTCCGAAGCCAGATCCGGCAAGAACGAGGGCGCCTGCAGGTGGTCATTGGATTCGCTCCTTCTCACGAGCGCTGACTGCCAAGAAGGGGACCCTGGCGCGGGCCGGGGATTTAGGATAGGTGCGTATGTGGGTCGGGAAGCTTGCCTGGCGGCAATGATATATCAATTCGGCGTTTTTCAATGGCAGCCTGTCACTTGGGAGCACATGAACACAGGACGGGGTCTCCCGTCCTGGTGGTCCGCGATGGATCGCATCGATTGGGGCGAACGCTTAACTTACAGCTGCGGCACCCTGGCGCAGTGCTTTGTAGTTGTCGGGCAGCAGCTTGCGATGCCTCTCGGGCAGGTGTGCCGCCATGGCCTGCTCGATGCTTTCGAGCGAAAGCACCGGCAGGCGCGCCAGCAGCGCGCCGAGCATGATCATGTTTGTCAGTCGGCGGTTGCCAAGCGACTCGGCCATCTCGTTGGCCGGCAGCCCCACCGATGTGATGTCCGTGCGCACGGCAGTGCGATTGGCCATCGAGGCGTTTACCGCCAACACCCCGCCGGGCCTCACCAGGGGTTCGTACTTCTCGAGGGAGGGCAGGTTCATGGCGATCACCGCCTGCGGGTTGCGCACCAGCGGCGAGCCGATCTCCTCATCGGCGATGATCACCGTGCAGTTGGCCGTGCCTCCGCGCATTTCCGGCCCGTAGGAGGGAATCCACGTGACCACGCGGCCGGCATCCATGCCGGCGTACGCCAGCAATTCGCCTGCGAAGAGAACCCCCTGCCCGCCAAATCCCGCGATGATGATCTCGGTCTGCATGCTTCGCTCCGCGGTCCGCCACCAACCGTGGGCTTAGGGTCGAGTGCCCGCCAATGACGGGGACACCTTGTAGTCGCCCAGGGGAAAAGCCGGCAGCATGTTTTGCTCGAGCCACTTCAACGCCTCGAGCGGCGTCAGCCCCCAGTTGGTGGGGCAGGTCGAGAGCAGCTCGACCATCGAGAAACCCAGCCCGCGCACTTGGGCCTCGAAAGCCGTGTGCAGCGCCTTCTTCGCCAGGCGGATGTTCTTCGGGTCGTGCAGGCTGCGCCGCACCACATAGGCCGCGCCTTCCAGCGTCGCCAGCAGCTCCGCCATGCGGATGGGATACCCGGCCGTCTCCACGTCTCGCCCGTAAGGTGAGGAAGTCGTCTTCTGACCGGGCAGCGTGGTCGGCGCCATCTGCCCGCCGGTCATGCCGTAGTTGGCGTTGTTAATGAAGATGACTGTGATCAATTCCCCACGGCCGGCGGCATGCACGATCTCGCCCATGCCGATCGAGGCCAGGTCGCCGTCCCCCTGATAGGTGAACACGATGCGCCCGGGCTGCAAGCGTTTGAGGCCGGTGGCCATCGCCGGCGCGCGGCCGTGCGCGGCCTCGGCAAAATCCATGTTGAAATAGTTGTAGGCGAACACCGAGCAACCCACCGGCGCCACGCCGATGGTCCGCTCGCGCAAGTTCATCTCGTCCAACACCTCGGCAATCAGATGATGCGCCACGCCGTGGGTGCAGCCTGGGCAATAGCTGTTGGGTGTTTCGGAGAGCGAGTGCGGCCGTTCGTAAACCAGTTGTTCCGTCGCCGCCATGGGCCATGCCTCCTAATGAGGAAGGACCTTTTCCAATCGCTTGAGCCACGCCACGCGGGGGTCCGCCTGCGCGCGAGGTTCCCGCGCCACGCGGCGGATCTCGTCCAGGATCTCGTCCGGGAAGGGCACCATGCCACCCATGCGGCCGTAGAAATCCACCGGCACACGCCCGGCCACCGCCCGCTGAACGTCCTCAAGCATCTGGCCAGCGTTCATCTCCACCACCAGGAAGGCCGAGGCGCGCTTGGCCAGTTCGTCGATCGCTGCGTAGGGATACGGACTGAGCGCGACCGGCCGCAAGAGCCCCGCCCGGATGCCTTCTGCGCGCGCGGCACGCACTGCCGTAAGCGCGATGCGCCCCGCCGTGCCGAAACCGATCACGACCAGGTCCGCGTCCTCCAAGTAGTATTCGCGGTAGCGCACTTCATTCTGCTGGATCTCAAGCCAGCGTTCCTGCAGGCGTTTGTTGGTGACCTCTTCGTAGACCGGATCGATGTAAATGGAAGAGAGAAAGCGCCGCTCGCGCCCTTCGGCGCCGGTCAGGGCCCATTCCGGCGTAGCGCGTTTCACTTCGCGCATCGCCGGCAGCTCGGCCGGCTCCATGATCTGGCCGACGTTTCCATCCGCGACGACGAAGACAAGATTGCGATACTTCTCCGCCAGGTCGAAGGCCTCGACCGTCAGATCCACGGCCTCCTGAACCGTTGCCGGAGCCAGCACGATCGGATGGTAATCGCCGTGGCCGCCGCCGTGGACCATCTGGTTGTAATCCCCCTGCGAGGGCGCGATGTTGCCCAGCCCTGGGCCGCCGCGCATGATGTCGATGAGCACCACCGGCAGCTCGGTGCCGGCGATGTACGAGAGGCCCTCCATCATCAGGCTGACCCCCGGGCTGGAGGAGGAGGACATCACCCGCGCACCGGTACACGCGGCGCCGTAGACCATGTTGACCGCGCCAAGCTCGCTCTCGGCCTGGACGAACACCCGGCCGAGCTCGGGCATGCGCCGCGACATCCATTCGAGGATCTCGGTCTGAGGCGTGATCGGGTAGCCGAAGTAGGCCTCCAGCCCGACACGGATGGCGGCCTCAGCCATGGCCTCATTGCCCTTGAGCAATTCTCGCGGCATGCTGGGCTCCTATGCGGCGGCCGGCGCGGGGCGCGCCAGCACCTCGCGATAGACGGTGATGGCAGCTTCCGGACAGACCAGCGCACAGATGGCGCAACCGGTACAACCCTCCGCCTTAAGGCGCGCAGGGTGGAAACCCTTGGGCGTCAGCCGGTCGGTTGCGATTTCGAGCACCTGCTGCGGGCAGGCGCTGACGCACAGCTCGCATCCTTTGCAGAAGATATCACTGATGACGACTCGGCCTCGAACGGCCATCCGTCCATCTCCTCACATACGAAGTCCGACAAAGGCTAACGGATTTCTCTCCATTCGATAGGGTATCTTCCAGGCAGGCCATCACGTAGTGCCAACCGTCCTGCCAGAAATCGACAAAAATCATCCTCTTACCGCGTTGGACCTCGCGTTTCGAAGCCTCTGCATGCAGGGCGTATAATACGTCGCGGCCCAGGAATGGACAATCCCCTTCTAATTCAGACCCCTCGTGCGCTGCTCCAGGCCTGTGACCGATTGCGCGGCGAGCCCTGCTTCGCGGTCGACACGGAGTCGAACAGCCTGTTTGCCTACCGCGAGCGGGTGTGCCTGCTGCAGTTCTCCACACCCAGTGAGGACCTGCTTGTCGATCCGCTCGCGCTGCCCGACCTTTCCGCGCTTGGCCCGATTCTGGCCGATCCCCTCTGCGAGAAAGTCTTCCACGCCGCCGAATACGACCTGATCTGCCTGCGGCGCGACTTCGGCTTCGACGTGCGCAACATCTTCGACACGATGGTTGCGGCCCGCGCCTTGGGCGAGGACGGGACCGGCCTGGGTGCGCTCTTGCGCAAGGAACTGGGCATCGACCTCGACAAGCGATTCCAGAGGGCCAACTGGGGGATTCGCCCGTTGCCCGCCGATCAACTCGAATACGCACGCCTCGATACTCACCATCTGCTTGCGCTGCGCACTCGCCTTGAGATCCGCTTGCGCGAAGCCGGGCATTGGGAAGAGGTCCAAGAGGATTTCCGGCGGGTGGCGGAGCGATCGATACCCGCACCGGAGGCGCCACGCGAGGCGGGCCTGTGGAAGGTGAAGGGAGTGTTCGACCTCACGCGCACCGAACGCGCGGTACTCTTGCCGCTCCACCTCTTCCGCGAAGCGGAGGCGGAGCGCCTCGACCGGCCGCCCTTCAAGATTCTCTCCGACGAGACCCTGGTCGCGATTGCCAAAGCGAATCCGGCCGGGCTGGCCGAACTCAGCGAGGTGGCCGGGCTCAGCCCGGCCAACGTTCAGCGCTGGGGGCCAGCGCTGCTGGACGCCGTGCAGCGCGCTTCGACAACCAGGCTGCCGGCTCCGCCGCCTCGGGAGGCGGCGAGTGATATTGTCCGTGCGCGCCACGAAGCACTCCGCAAGTGGCGCAAGCATCGCGCGGCAGAGCGCGGGGTGGAATCGGATGTCATCCTCAATCGCGACGCTATGTGGCAGATCGCCCAGCGCGCCCCGGGGACGATGAGCGCCCTTCAAGCTACTCCGGGGCTGGATCCGCACCGCCTGGCGAAATACGGACAAGAGATCCTCCAGGTGCTGACCCAGGCCCGGGTCGAGAAGGAAGCCCATGAGGATTGAATTCCAGGGGGCGGCTCACACTGTCACCGGCTCAATGCACATCCTGCGGGTCAATGGCACCACGCTTCTCATGGATTGCGGTCTGTATCAGGGGCGGCGGGCTGAAGCCGCCGAGCGCAATGCCCGCCTGCCTTTGCCGGCGCGCGAGGTGGGCGCGGTCGTGCTCTCGCATGCTCATCTCGACCACTGCGGCAACTTGCCCAGCCTGGCGAAGCAAGGCTTCACCGGGCCGATATTTGCCACCCAGGCGACCGCGCACGTCACCGAACTTGTGTTGCGCGACTCGGCGCATATCCAGGAATACGACGCCCAGTTCGTGAGTAAACGCAACGCCGAGAAGGGTTTGCCGCCGGTCGGGCCGTTGTACACCTCGGCCGATGTCGAGGCGGTGCTGCCCCTGCTCACCGCGCGCGCGTATGATCAGCCGTTTCAGGTGGCGCCCGGCGTGATGGCGACCTTCTTCGAAGCCGGGCACATTCTCGGCTCGGCCGGCATGCTGCTCGAAATCGAAGAGCACGGGCGCACCTGGCGCCTGGTCTTCTCGGGCGACATCGGCCGCCGCCACCTGCCCATCCTGCGCGACCCCGCCCTGCCCCCGGCCGCCGATTTCCTGATCATGGAATCGACCTACGGCGATCGCCCTCACCGGGATCTGTTTCAGGCGTACCTCGAACTGCGGGATGCAATCTTGCGCACTTACCGCCGCGGAGGGAAGGTCGTCATTCCCTCGTTCGCCATCGGCCGCACGCAGGAGATCGTTTACGATCTGCGCAACATGATCGTCCAGGGCGAGATCCCCAAGCTGCCGATTATCGTAGACAGCCCTCTGGCCACGGGGGTCTCGGAGGTTTACCGCGCCCACCCCGAGTGTTACGACGAAGAGGCTAAGCAGCTCCTGGCGCGCGGCGATGCAGACGACGCCCTCGGATTCAATCTGGTCACCTTCACCCGCTCGGTAGAGGAGTCGAAGGCGCTCAACGAACGCCATGATCCGATGATCATTCTGTCGGCCTCGGGCATGGCCGAAGGGGGGCGAGTTGTGCATCACTTGCGCAACACGATTGGGGACACCCGCAACACCGTGCTCATCGTCTCGTGGCAAGCTCCCTACACCCTCGGACGTCGGCTAGCCGAGAAATCCGACTCGGTGCGTATCTTCGGTGAGGAGCACGTGCGTCGAGCGGAGGTGGTGACCATTGGGGGCTTCTCGGCGCATGCGGGGCAGAACTTCCTGCGCGAGTATGCGCGCCAAGGCGGCATATCTGCGCGGTCGGTCTTCTTGGTGCATGGCGAAGAGAGATCGGCCGCCGCTCTCATGGAAGCCCTCACAGCCGATGGATTGAAAGCGCCGGTGACCTATCCCGACCGCGGCACGGTGTTCGATACCGCCGATTTGGTCTGAGCTAAGATATAATCGCCAACGGAGAGGTGCCAGAGCGGTTGAATGGGACGGTCTCGAAAAC
>MGOA01000153.1:6142-7771 GCA_001796965.1 Chloroflexi bacterium RBG_16_64_43 | reverse complement strand
CACTCACCGCTCGGGGATGACGAATACCTGCGGGTGAGCGTGGGCGAGGTGCGCGGCAAGCTGATCGCCGCGCCGCTCGCGCGCGGGGCAGGCGTGCTCACCTCGCTGGTGCGCGCCGACGGCATCGTCCGCATCCCGCGCATGACGCAAGGCGTGGAGGCGGGGGGAACCGTGCGCGTCGTGCTGTATCGCCCGCTGTCCGAGGTGCGCCGGTCGATCCTGCACATCGGCTCGCACGACATGACACTCGATTTGCTTTCACAGCATCTGGGCGCGTACGGCGTGCGCCTGGTCTCGGCCAATGCCGGCAGCGTCGGCGGATTGGTGGCGATGCGCCGCGGCGAGGCTCACCTGGCGGGCTGCCACCTCTTGGACCCGGCCACCGGCGAGTACAACCTGCGTTACGTGCGCGAGTACCTGCCCGGGCAGGCGGTGGTGCTGGTGAACCTGGTCGGGCGCGCGCAGGGCCTGATGGTTGCGCGCGGAAATCCGAAGCACATCGCCTCGCTGGCGGACCTGGCGCGCGAGGAGTTGCGCTTCGTCAACCGGCAGCGCGGGGCCGGCACGCGCGTTCTGCTCGATTACCATCTCGAGCGGCTGGGCATCCAGGCGGCGCGCGTTCACGGCTACGAGCGCGAGGTAGTGACGCACCTGGCGGTGGCAGTGGACGTGGCCTCGGGTATCGCCGACTGCGGGCTGGGCATTGCCGCCGCGGCGCAGGCGCTGGGTTTGGATTTCGTCCCCGTGGCCGACGAGCGCTACGACCTGGTGATCCCGGCGGAGGAGTGGGAGGGTGCGCGCCTTGCGCCGCTGCGCGCGGTGCTCGCGGAGCCGGGCTTCCGCGAGGCGGTGGCCGCGCTGCCGGGCTACGATGTAAGCCGGATGGGCGAGGTGGTGGCGCGAGTGGAGTAGGCTACCCTTCCTCGGACGCTCCGATTTGTGCCTCGGTCTTCAGGGGGATCATGCATACCGACTTTCCCTTACCCAAGCGTCGCTCCCTACGCATTCCTGGATACGACTACACGACCCCTGGCGCCTATTTCATCACCCTATGCGTCGATTCCAGCGTCCTTCCACTGAGCTTGGTCGAGGATGATACGCTTCTCCTCACATGGGCAGGTGAGATTGTCGCGCGTTGTTGGACGGCAAACGGCGAGCACTTCCCTCTTGCGGAGCCCGGCGAATACGTCGTTATGCCCGATCACTTTCATGCCCTCCTGTACATTGTACGGGCACGGCATGCCGTGCCCGTACAGGAGCGAATGGAAACATTCGGGCGGCCCGTACCCGGATCGGTCCCGACCATTATTCGCTCGTTCAAATCTGCCGTCACCCGGGAAATCAACCGCAGGCGCGGTACGTCAGACGGCTCAGTCTGGAAACGCAACTACTACGAGCACGTCGTACGTGGCGAACCCGAACTACGACGAATCCGCGAGTACATCCTCAACAACCCGGCATCGCTTGCTATCAAGCGATCTGCTTCTGGATAGCTGCCGAAGAAGGGCACGCCTTGCCGTGCCCGAACAGGGATGGGGGTTGCGTCCGCGCTTGCGGCGGCGCCGCGATTGATGCATAATTACCTCGTGCGGCACGACCACTCCGCCGCACGCGTTCTGATTGCCCAAC
>MGOA01000153.1:0-6088 GCA_001796965.1 Chloroflexi bacterium RBG_16_64_43 | reverse complement strand
AATTACCTCGTGCGGCACGACCACTCCGCCGCACGCGTTCTGATTGCCCAACCGTCGATGAGGGGGATCGATGTTCCGGCAATCGTGTCCTCTCCCCATCTCGCCACCTCTATCTAGGCGCAGGCGCCTGCGCGGCTTGGGCAGTGCACACGCGCAGGCGGTGGTCGAATTTGCCCTCGTCCTGCCTCTGCTCTTGTTTCTGCTGGTTGGCCTGATCGAACTGGGCATCGTGCTTCAGGCGCAAATCATCCTGACCAACGCCGCCTGGGAGGGCGCTCGCGCCGGCGCGCTGATCGTCGATCCGGCGCACGGCGATGCGGAGATCCTGGCCGCGGTGCATCGCGCGGCGCTCGGGCTGGACCCGGCGCGCCTCGCAATGGATATCGACCCCGCCCAGGACGAACCGCCGCGCTCCGACCCGTGGCCTGCGCCGCGCGGCGCGCCCCTGCGCGTTGCGGTCATCTACCGCCTGCCGCTCGCCATCCCGCCGATCGTGCTGCCGCTCGCGGCCGAGGCCGTGACGCGCATCGAGTATCAAAACCCATGAGCCTCCGAGCGCGCGGCCAGGCGGTGATCCTCGTCGCGGTGGCGCTCATCGGCTTGCTCATGCTGCTGGCCTGGGTGGTCGATTCGGGGCGCCTCTTCGCTGAACGGCAGCGCCTGACGCGCGCGGTGGAGGGTGCTGCCAAGGCAGGGATGGTGGTCGTAGCGGACCGCATGGTCACGCAGGTGGTTGCGCGGCAGACCGAGGCCGCGCTGCGCCCGCCGTGCGCGCCAGATGGCGCGTTCGGCAGCCCGGGAGGGATATGCACTGCCACGCCCTCGCCGCAGCACTTGACGTCTTGGTTGACCGATCTCGATCGAGCGGACCTGGTTTCACCCGCGATGCAGACTCCGGTCGCGCAGGCCGTCGAAGAATACGCCGCGCGGAATGGGATTGACCCTTCGAGCGCGACCATGGCCGAACTTGAAGTGCATTACCCCAGCGACTATCACCTAGGCGACAGGCGGCTCACCCTGCGTGCCGTTGCGCGCCACATGTTCACGTTGCTGCTCGCCGGGCTGCTCGGCCAGGAACGGGCCGAGATCACGGTGGAAACGCTTCAATCCTTGGACCAACGACCATAAGGGCCGCAATGCGTCTTCTCCTTCGAGGATTGCCGTGGGTTGGCTTGGTCATTGTCTCGCTCACAGTCGGAGCGCGCCTAGGGCGACTCTTGCCGCACTGGACAGAGGTGACCCTGCTTGCCCTCGCTATCCTGCTCCTCGCGGGTTTCCACATCTCTCGCTCTCTGCCAGGATGGAACGCGATGCTCCTGGCAAGCTTCGCGGTGTTGCTGGGTGCTTACGCGGCTGTTTCTGAGGTCGGCCGCCAGATGTCTGTTGCCTGGATCGTCGCGGCCACGGGCCTCGCGGTGGCGGCATTCATTGGCATCGCGCTCCGACCGCAACGCGGTGTGCGCCTTGTATTCTCGCTGGCGATCATGTACATCCTCTTCTGGATCCTGGCGGCTGCGTGGCCCGTGCCGCCGCTCTGGCTGCTCGGGCCAGCCACGATTGGCTGGGCGCTTTTCGTTGCCGTGGGCGCGTATGTCTTCGCACGTGCCGCGCGGGAAGGGGCTGCTGCCGAAATCCCCGGGCTCATCGGCGACTTGCTTGTTGTTTCGGCGAATCTCTTGCTCACGAGTGTGGTTGCTCTGAGTGCATCAATCGGCACGTAGGTATCGGCGTAGGGAGCACAGAGGCGGAAGCCACTACCTCACCAATCGGCCGAACCTCCCACCGATGGAATACCAAGGACCTACGGCCGGGGTTCCCAGATTCATTTCTCTGAGCTTCCGGTCCTGTCAGGCGAATGAAGGGGGATAAAGATGAATCACGCGCCATGGACGTCGCCCTCCTGGCAACAGGCAGTTCGCGGTCGATCGCGGCTATTGATCCTTACGGCGATTCTGCTCAGTGTTCTCTTTGGTGTTCTCGTTTTCTATCCGTATGCCGAACGGCTGAGCGCTACGCCGCGCAGAGTGCAGGCATTGTTTGCGCGGGCCGACATCGCAGCGGGTTCGATTCTCACCGGCGAACTCCTCGAACTACGCATCGTCCCCGAGGATGCCCTTCCGCCCGGCCGTATTGAGAGAATTGAGAGTGTGGTGGGGCGGGCGGCTCTCTATCCCATGGTAGCCGGCGAAGCCGTCTTGCCACACAAACTTCTGGGAGGGGTGGGCGGGCCGATCGCGCAACGCTGCCCCTCTGCAGGGTGGTGCGTCAGCGTGCCCGGGCAGTGGTTTGCCGCGCCCGCACCGGCACTGGCCGAAGGCGATCGGGTTGACATCGCAGCCTATCTCCCCGATACGCCCCCCGAGCAGGCCGGTCTGATTGCGTTGGAGGTGCGCGTCGTTCAAGCGCCGGCGGATGCGACTGACTCCATCATCCTGTCCATGAAGGAACGCGAGGCCTTGGCCCTGCTCTATGCGTGGGCGAACGAATTCAAACTGTTGCTGCTGCTTCGTCCGGCCGGAGGATGACCGATGTCCATGCAGACATCCATCTCTGTGGCAGTGGCCTCCGCGAAGGGAGGCGTCGGCAAATCGCTGGCGGCGACCAACTTGAGTGCTCTGACCGCCGCGCGCTTACATCTGCGCACGGCATTGGTGGACCTGGATGCCGGCAATGGCATCGACGACCTCCTACTCGACCTCGCGCCAGAAAAGAGCTGGCTCGATTTAATGCCCGTCCTGCAAGAAATCACAAGCGAACATCTGGAGCTTGCGCGCACGGTGCATACTTCGGGATTGCATCTCTTCGCCGCACCCGCGGACTATGTGGGCGCCCATGGGCTCGAGTCTTCTCAGTTCACCGCATTACTGCGAGTCCTCCGCGAGAATTACCAGTTCATTGTGCTGGATTGCCCATCGGGATTGGTCCCAATAACACGGAATGCCGTCAGCCGATGTGACGTTATTCTCTTTCTACTAACACCGGATGCACCCTGCCTGCGCTCCACGCAGCGCATGCTTGCCCACCTTCCCGAATCGCCTCCTCTCGGGTTGGTGTTGAGCCAATATGAAGTGGGAGGAGTCTTCTCGCCATCTGATATTGAGAAGACCCTAAGGCGCACTATGTTGGGAGTCCTGCCAATTGATGCGCGCGCGGTTTGGGAGAACGTCCACTACGGTCAACCCTGCGCGCTTAGCCGAAAACGCGGCCTAGCCGCTGAGTACCGTCGCGTCGCCAGCGTCCTGACGAAGGACCTGCATCCGCACCAACCGGCCTTGGCTCGGATGCCGACCGGGAACGGCTCATGACCGGGACCGACTTGCCCGCCCTGGAGGACCGCCTGCACCGCGCGGTCAGCGAGCAGCTCGAGAAAGCGGTGGACGGGACATCGCCCGAAAGCCTCGTCGACCGCGCGGCCCTGGCGGAACTCGCCCGCCGCGCTCTGGAAGCCGAACGGCGGATTCTGCCTCAAGAGGTCCAAGCCCAATTGATCGAGGCAGTGGTCAATCGCATCCTCGGCTTCGGCCCAATTGAGCCGTACCTACATGACCCTCAGGTCAACGAGATCATGATCAATGCCCCGGACGAGGTTTTCGTCGAGCGTGAGGGACACCTCGAGCGAGTCCCGATCTCGTTCCGAGATGCTCGCCATGTTCTGCAGATTATCGACCGAATCATCAGCCCGCTGGGCCGCCGGCTGGATGAAGCCATGCCCTACGTGGACGCACGCTTGCCCGATGGGTCGCGCGTCAATGCCATCATCCCCCCATTGGCGCTTCGTGGTCCGGCCCTCACCATCCGCCGATTCTCCCCGATAGCCTTCACCTTGGACCGGCTCGTCGACCTCGGTACGCTCACCTCCGACATGGCCGATTTCCTCGAACTCTGCGTGAAGTCGAAAGTGAGCATCGTCATCTCGGGGGGAACGGGCTCCGGCAAGACGTCCACCCTTAATGCGCTCTCGCGTTGCATTCCTGCGAGCGAACGACTGGTGACAATAGAGGACACCGCCGAGTTGCAGTTAGGTCGCGAAAACCTGGTATCGCTTGAGTCCCGCCCGCCCAATATCGAGGGTCGCGGCGAGGTGACCATACGCACCCTGGTACGCAATGCTCTGCGCATGCGGCCTGACCGAATCCTGGTCGGTGAGGTGCGCGGTGCGGAGGCCTTCGACATGCTGCAGGCCATGAACACCGGTCACCCAGGTTCGCTGACCACGATCCATGCTAATTCTCCTCAAGATGCGCTGCATAGGCTTGAGGCGATGGTGCTCATGGCCAACCTTGAGCTGCCGCAGCCTGCAATCCGCGAACAGGTGGCCGGCGCTGTGCGTCTGGTCGTGCAACAGGACCGGTTCGCTGACGGTTCGCGCATGATCGTCTCCATTGCGGAAGTCGTCGCAGAAACGCGCGAAGATCGCTGGGAGGTGAAAGTCGAGACGCACGATGTCTTTCGCTTCGAGAGGTACGGGGTGGATAGCCACGGTCATCCGCGTGGCCGATTTCGTGCCACGGGCTACGTTCCCCACTGCCTGCAAGCCATCGAGGCCGCAAGCCCGACGTCCATGGGTACGGAGCTGTCTTGACGCAGCACACGGACTCTCGGAAAATCAAACGAGCCCGACGGGTCGCGACCTATGCCGGCGGGCTTGTGCTTCTCACTGGGCTCGCGGCTCTCATCTCGGGCTGGCCGGTGCTCCTGGCTCGATACCGCTCAGGCGTTGCTGCAACGAGTGCGGCGCTAGCCTTCTTTGCGCTGGCTCTGGCCCTCATCAACTTGGGCGAGCGTGCGGTATTGCGCCGGCAGGCCCGGCGGCGCGCGGCAAAGGCGTTGGGTTCCTCGCTTGCTGCTTCAAGTGCCGGGCACCGTGCCTTTTCACGTCTGGTCGGAGCGGCAAACCCCGATGCTTATTTGATGCGCCTGCCAGCCGTGAAGTGGATGCTTGGCTATTGGGGCGACGCGGGCCTAGGTCAAAGCGCGTCGCGAATGTTCCTTTCACTGACTGCCTGCGCAGCAGCGGGCGGATTGCTCCTGCGTTGGGTTACTGGGAGCCCCATTCTCGGCCTGCTCGCTTCGTTGGCAGTCACCCTTGGCCTGGCTACGCTTGTCGTCATGCGCGCGCTGTCGTTGCGCCGACGCTTCGGCGAGCAACTTCCGGATCTTCTCGATCGGCTTGCAGATTGCCTTGAGGCGGGCTTTTCCCTTCCTCAGGCCTTCGAGTTCGTCCGCCCCAACATGCCCGAACCATCATCGACGGAGACCCATCGCGTTGTGCGCCAAATCAACCTCGGCTACTCGGTCGACCAGGCGTTGGAAGAATTGGGACGCAGGCGGCCGGGGCCGGAACTCGATCTGCTCATCGAGGGCCTTGTCCTGCAACGCCAACTGGGCGGCAACATGACAGACCTGATGCGCAATCTGGCCGGGTTTGTCCGCACGCGCCAGAACCTCGAGGCTGAAGTGCGCACGCTTACGGCTCAGGGCCGACTGTCCGCAGTCGTTATCGCCCTGCTTGTGCCGGCCTCGCTCGTACTGCTCTCATTCTTCCCCGGCTATGTCACGGTCCTATTGCGCACAACCCTCGGCAACCTGATTCTCGTTGCCGCGGCATTGCTCGAGGTATTGGGTGCCGCCATCGTCGCCCGAGTCGTGCGGGTGGAGTTCTAGCATGGCCCTGCCATTGGTCATCGCAAGCGTGGCTAGCCTGATCATCCTAGTTGTGATTCTTGGGCTGGGGGGCATGGTTGATAGCCGAGCGAGGATGCGCGCACGACTGCTCATCGACCACGCGCCCGTCAGCGGGCGCGCGCGTGTGGCCGCATGGGCCGTACGCCTGCTGGAGTCCGTTCCCGTCCCGTCGTTCCTGCTAAGCATTGCTAGTGAGGCAGCGCTGCAACGCGCCGGCCTGCAAATGAGCGCCGCTTCCTTGGCCGGCGCTTGGTGGCTGGTTCTTCTCTTGGCCGGGGGATGGAGCCTGGTCCTGATCCTGCTGCCGGGAGCCACACCGAGCAGAGCGGTGGTTTGCGTTGCGATCATGCTCTTCGCATTGGCCGCCCCGATCGCCTATTTGCGCCGCGGCGCGCGGCTGCGC
>MGOA01000152.1 GCA_001796965.1 Chloroflexi bacterium RBG_16_64_43 | reverse complement strand
AAAACACCCGTGGCGTCCTTGTGTGCCTTCGGTCGGTTGGAGAGCAGGAGATTACACCAATGGTGGCCTCGCCGCATCCCCTCGAACCATTGACCCTCGAAGGCCGGTTCATCCAGCTGCTCCCCTTGGCAGCAGCCCATGCTCAGGCGCTCTTCGACGTCGGGCGCGACGAAGACATCTGGCGATTCATGCCCTATGGACGGATGGACTCACTGGCGGATATGGAAGCCTGGGTGGCCCTCCTGCTCGGGCACCAGGCCCGCGGCAGAGATATGCCGTTCGTCGTCTTCCATCGCGGTCAGGCCAGGGTTGTGGGCGCCACCCGTTTCATGAATGCCGATGCGCCCAATCGGGCCATCGAAATCGGCGGCACCTGGTACGGCGCAGGATATCGCGGAACAATCGTCAACCCCGAAGCGAAATTGCTCTTGCTGCAGCACGCCTTCGAGCACTTGGCGTGCGTTCGCGTCCAATTCCGGACCGACCTGCGCAACCTGCGCTCGCAGCGCGCCCTCGAGCGCCTGGGCGCAGTGCGTGAAGGTGTGTGGCGCGAACACATGCTTCTCCCCGACGGCCACCGCCGCAGTTCGGTCGTCTACAGCGTTCTCGAAAACGAATGGCCCGCCGTCAAGGCGGGCCTGATGCAACGCGTGGCCAAGGGCGTGGGGAATCCGGCTACTTGAGAATGAAGGAGAGCACGATCATCACCACCACGAAGGAACTGGCAATGAGCGCGATGCGCCGCAGGTCCTTCTTAATATGTGAATAGTCCGGGTTAAAGGTCTCCGAGCGAGTCGCGCGTACCATTTTTCGGCTCATGCACTTTCTCCTCGGACCGAATTATACCGCGCCCTCAGTTCCCCACGAGTTCGGCAGTCACCACGATGCGCTGGGTATCAATCATGTACGGATAGCACGAGATCAGTGTCAGCGTCGCCCGCGGGCTGGCGGCCATCACTTCGACCTCCGTCGGCGTCACCAAGCGCCAGCCCACCACGCGGTAGGTGTACACCTGGCTGGCCGTCGAAACCCGTACCTCGTCTCCGGGCGCCAACCTGTCCAAGTCGCGGAACACCTCTCCGTAAATGTCGTTGTGCCCGGAAAGCACCATGTTGCCTAGGCGCCCCGGATCGGCCGACCCAATGTGATGGCCGACACCTTGCTTGAGCTGTTCCCAGCCGTCGCCTTCCACCACCGGAATGGCCAGCTTGCCCATCGCCGGCACGTCCAACAGCAAGGCCTGTTCCGGCCCGCTGGTGGGAGCCGCCGGCGCCGGCATCGATTGCACGAAGGCTCGCAGATTGGCAGGAATCTCATCCTGATTGGGTTGCGCGCCGCCGGGAGAGTTGGGAGGGGTGTGTCCTGAGGGCAACACCACCGCCGTAATCAGGGGAGTGGGCGTAGTGCGCCCAAGGGCCGAGGAGACTTCGCGGTTGAGCCTGTCGAGCAACCCGGCCCCGTTGATCAGTACCAGCGCCAGGCCAATGGCTGCCCCGACCTCGATAAACAGAAGCAGCCGATCCAGCACATGTCGCGAGCGGGGAGCCGCTTGCTTGGCAGGAGTGATCTGGCCGTCGTCCTCGGGCGTGGAGAGCAGCGGATGAAGCGCGCGTCCGGTGCGGCGGAACTGCGCAAGGCGGTCGCGTCGCTCGGCCAAGCGTTTGGCCGCAAGCAGCCGTTCGAGTTCCCGGACCGAAAGATGCTTCGGATCTTTGGATGCCATACGTGTCCCGCTCTGCGCACGATCGATGCGCAGAGCACCTTCACCCCATGGTGCACAGATTGTGCCTGCGTTTTCTGGCCGAATCGTGAGGGTTATGCGCGACGCGCAGGTCCGCCCAGCTAACGAACCGGCTTGACCATTTCATCCCGGCCAGATGGCGCAAACCGAGCCCGCGCCTGGGCGACCGGGTAATACGAGAGGCGGTGGAGCGGCGTAGGGCCCAGCCGCTCGAGCGCACGTCGGTGTTCAGGTGTGCCGTAGCCCTTGTTACGCGCCAAACCAAACTCGGGGAAGTTCTCGTCGTGCATCATCATCACTCGATCGCGCCACACCTTGGCCACCACCGAGGCGGCGGCCACCGAGAGCATTCGCGCATCGCCGCGTGGCATGGCTGTTTGCGGGAGGGGGCAATCAGGTAATCGCAGGTAGTCGATCAACAGGTGATCGGGGCGCACGGCCAGCGCGTCGAGCGCGCGCTGCATGGCCAGGCGCGTCGCGCCCAGCGGCCCGAAGTCATCCACCTCCCCCGGCGCCGCGCTGCCCACCGCCCAGGCCTGGGCCACGCCCAGTATCGCATCCGCCCAACAATCCCGGCCGGCGGCTGTCATGACCTTGGAATCACGCACCCCGCGCAGCATTCGCGCCAAGTTGGCGCGCCCGGCCGGGAGCACCACGGCGGCCGCGACAAGCGGTCCGGCCCACGCACCTCGCCCCACCTCATCCAGCCCGGCGACGTGCACGCAGCCTTGGCGCCACAATCTGGCTTCATAGCGCAGATTGGGACGGCGAGGGCCGTGAGATGTCATACACACCGCGCATCCAGTTCACCCGGATGCGTACCAAGTCTGCCAGCATGCGCAGTGAATCGGCCGCCACCTGCACCCGGCTTTCGGCTTGGTAGTACCAGGGGATCGGGACGTCGACAATTGAATAGCCCAGCCGGCGGGCAAGGAAAAGATCCTCGACGTCAAAGGTCCATCCCTGGAGCACTTGGCGCGAGAAGACATCCTGCGCGGCCCGGGCGCGGTAGCACTTGAAGCCGCACTGCGTGTCTTCAAAGCCGCGCAGCACGATGAGTTTGACGGCTTGGGCAAAGACCCGGCCCATCAGGTGCCGGTAGGCTGGCTCGCCAAAGCGGCGTGCGCCCTGAGCCTCGCGCGAAGCGATGGCCACCTCCGCCTCGACCCGCGGCGGCAGAAAGCGACCTACCTCTTCGATGGGCATCGACAGATCCGCATCGCACATGAAGCGGAATGCGCCGCGCGCCGCCAGCATGCCCGCGCGCACCGCTCCCCCCTTGCCGGCCTGCGGCATCGAAATCAGGCGCAGCTGAGCGAAGCCTGGCCGCGCGCGCTCAACCACCCCCCGCGTACCGTCGCGGCTTCCGTTCTCCACAATGATGACTTCGAAGGTATAGCCCTGGGTGGGAAGGAACTCTTGCAAGCGGCGCAGCGTCGAGGGCAAGCGGTGTTCTTCGTTGTGCGCCGGGATGACGACCGAGAGAAAGATCTCTTCCGCCATGTCGGCCGGATTGTATCAGAAAGACAGCCTGCAATCGGTAACCGAGGCGAGGCGCCGAAGAATTGCGCGACGAGGTGTCCTTCCAGTCCCCCGCCTCAGGATGAATACGGAGATCAACACCCGAGGAGGAACAGTGCCGGGCGCGGGTGCCGCTGATGGGCAGAAAGTCAGCCGCCGACGAGCGAGTCGGTGACCACCACCACGACCAGCGCTCCCAAAACACACAGGTTGGCCAGACCTAGCAACACCAGCAGCAACACCTGCTTGCGGGTCAGACGTCGGCGGCCTTCGACCGGGCCGGCCGGCGCGTCAGGCATCTCGCGGGTGTCGGGATCCGCTGCGGCGACGAGTGCAGCCGGCACGGTCGGAGCAGTGGACCGTGGCAGCACGGGCACCGCGGCCTGCACCGCTTCGGTCTCAATCGGTGGCTCGTCCTTCGGCCCACCCAGCGCCCGGGTGATATCTTCCACCACCGCCGGCGAAAGGATCGGCCGCAATTGCATCAGGCTGGTCGCGAAGTTCTCGACGCCGTCGGCCAGCACCACGCGCAGCGAGGTCTTGATATTCTCGACGTAGGTTTCGGGCCGCGCGACGATGAGCACCGGCTCTCCCTCGGGCAGGCTGATTCCCTTGGAGGTGATGAAACGGCGCACGGCATCTTCGAACAGGCGCAAGCGCGAGGCCAAGTTGGGGCGCGAGGACTTGAACGTCCCGCCGCCTCCCAGCGTCATCCACTGGCCTGCTTTGGAGCGGTAGGTTCCGCGCAAGGCGGTGGTCATCATGACCCGCACGCCGATCGGGCCGATAAGAATGAGCGGCACCGGCACATTACTGGTCGGCATGGGGCAGTTGCGGATGAGGACATAGTCGTCGCCGAAGACTTTCGCTAGGCGGCGCGCGATGTCCTCCTGGGCCTGCACTTCGGCTTGCCAGCCAAGGCCTTCTTTAAGGACGGCCTGCAAGCGAGTGGAGAAGGGGATTTGGCCGCTGGCATCACGGAACGACGACCGATCGATAGTACGCATGACAGCCTTCTGGTGGGCGGGTCAACCGCGATTATACGTCGGCGCCATCAAACCCGCCAGAAACAAGAGGCCGCCCGCAGATATCGCGGGCGGCTCGGCAGTTTATGCGATTGGGGCGGCTAGTGTTTGACGCCCCCACGCTTCTCGAGCTGGCGAACAACCATGACCACTCGCCCGCGAATCTCCACCTGCTCCAGATTGTCAACAAATATCGGGTTCATCTGGGGGTTGGCCGGCTGAAGGCGCACCCGCCCGTCCTCGTAAAAGAAATACTTAAGCGTCGTTTCGTCGCGGTCCTTCAACCACACGGCCACCATCTCGCCGTTGCGGGCCTGCTGCTGGGGCTTGAGGATGACGTAGTCCCCGTCGTGGACCATGGCGTCGATCATTGAATCGCCTCGCACGATCAGCGCGAACAAATCCCGGTCGCGCGGCAGCAGATCGCGCGAGATGGCCAAGGCTTCATCGGCACCAAACAGCGGCTCGGTCACGCCGGGGACGGGCATCGGCTCGCCGGCAGCAATGTAGCCCCACACGCGGATCGAACGCAGTTGGGCCGTATGTGGGCGGATGCCACGGGCCACCCGCGGATCCCGATCCAGGATGCCCTCGCGCTGCAGACGCTCCAGGTTATAGCGCACCACTGAGAGCGAGGGGATGCCGACCTTCTTCATGATCTCACGATAGGAGGGGGCATACCCGTGCTCGGTGAAGTATTCCTCGATGTACTTCTTCATCTCGGCCTGGCGGGCCGTCAGATTGCCCTCACCCATCTTCACCTCCCCAGGCGCCTGGCCG